>CAZXNX010000007.1:0-19841 GCA_964642225.1 uncultured Solirubrobacteraceae bacterium
TCGTAGCAGCGCTGCGCGGCCGCCAGGGTGAGCCGGGCGGTGAAGCCGTAGCGGTTGTTGGCCTCGCGCTGGAGCATCGTCAGGTCGTAGAGCTGCGGCGCCTTGTCCGTGGCCTTGCGCTTGGTCAGCTTGGTGATCGTCCCGCGCTGGCCCTCGACCTCCTTGACCACGGCCTCGGCCTCGGCGGCCGTGGCGATGCGGGGCTTGCTCCCGGCGTGGAAGCGGCCGGCGTAGACCCGCTCGTCGTCGGTGGCGAAGGTGGCGTCCACGAGCCAGTAGGCCTCGGGGACGAAGTCGCGGATCTCCTGCTCGCGACGGGCGAGGATCGCCAGCGTCGGCGTCTGGACCCGGCCGAGGGAGACCGCGCCGTCGAACGAGGAGCGCAGCCGGATGGTGGCGGCGCGCGTGGCGTTCATGCCCACGAGCCAGTCGGCCTCCGAGCGGGAGCGGGCCGCGTCCTGCAGGCTGGCGAAGTCGCTGCCGTCACGCAGGTGCTCGAAGGCCTCACGCATGGCGCTCTCGGTCATCGAGGACAGCCACAGGCGCTTGACCGGCAGCTTGGACTTGGCCGCCTCGTAGACGTAGGCGAAGATGAGCTCGCCCTCGCGGCCGGCGTCGCAGGCGTTGATCACCTCGTCGATGTCCTCGCGGCGCAACAGCTTGCGCAGCACACTCATCTGCTTCTCGCTGCGCTCGTCGCGCACGATCAGCTTGAACGTCTCGGGCACGATCGGCAGGTCGGCCATGCGCCACTTCTTGAACTTCTCGTCGTACTTCTCCGGCTCGGCGAGCTGCACGAGGTGCCCGACCGCCCAGGAGATCACGTGATCGGGGCCCTCGAGCGCGCGCAGGGTCTTGTCTCCGGTCCCGGTCTTCTTCTCCCACGGGCCGGGCAGGACCTTGGCGAGGTCCTTGCCGACGGATGGCTTCTCTGCGATGACGAGGGTCTTGCCCATTGCGTGCCGCAGCGTAGCGCGGTGGGAGCCCGATGCCGTGGTGGCCCTGTGACGATCCTGTGCCAACCGCCTCGTCAGCGGCGCGGGCGAGACGTGTCTGATGCGCCATACGGCAGCCGTGTGAACTACGCTCCCGCCCGGTCATGCCAACTTCTCCCCGCACACCGGCGCGCCCCGGCGGACGCCCTGCGCCGCAGTCGTCGACCGGCCGGTTCTCCAGCCCGATCGTGCGGCGGGCGCTGCCGGTGGCGGCGGTGGCGCTGGCGGCCTTCGGGCTCGGCGTGGTGTGCGGCGCCGCCCACGAGGACCCGGCGCAGCGGGCGGTGGCCAAGTTCGCCAAGGCGTGGAACCGCGGCGACTTCGCCGCGATGTACGCGATGACCGACGAGAAAACCCAGCGCGCGATGGACGTCGAGGCGTTCACCGAGGCCTACCGCAAGGCCCAGGCGACCGCCACCAGCCGGCGCCTCGTCGCGGGCAACCCCAAGAGCGCGGGCGGCGGCTGGGCGATCCCGGTGTTCGTCCAGACCCGGTCGTTCGGGCCCGTCCGCAGCACCGTGGTCGTCAAGACCAAGGGCGAGGACAACCCGAAGATCGCCTGGCACCCCAACCTCACGTTCCCCGGGGTCGCCCCCGGCCAGGAGCTCTCGCGCCAGACGGAGCTGCCGCCGCGGGCCAACCTCCTGGCCCGCGACAACAGCCCGCTGACCAAGGACGGCCAGCGCGGGGGGACGCTCGGTGCGGTCTCCGCGGAGATCGTCGGGCAGCTCGGCCCCATCCCGCCGGACCAGAAGGCGCAGTACGAGCAGCGCGGCTACCCGGCCGACGCCCAGATCGGGACCTCCGGGCTGGAGCGCGCGCTGGAGGACCAGCTGGTGGGCGTCCCCGGCGGGCGCCTGCTCGCCGGCGGGAAGGTCCTCGGCAGCGCCAAGCCGAGCCCCTCACCCCCGGTCCGCACCACCATCGACCCCAAGATCGAGCAGTCGGCCATCACCGCGCTGGGCGGCACCGGGTTCCAGGGCGGGGTGGCGGTGATCAAGCCGCGCACCGGCGAGCTGCTGGCGCTGGCGGGCCTGGCCTACTCCACGCTCCAGCCGCCCGGATCGACGTTCAAGATCGTCACGGTCACCGGCGGGCTGACCGCCGGCGTGGTCAAGCCCTCGGACTCCTTCCCGGTGGAGAGCTCCCATCTCCTCAGCGGCGTGCCGCTCAACAACGCCAACGGCGAGCAGTGCGGCGGGACCCTGACCCAGTCGTTCGCCGAGTCGTGCAACTCGGTCTTCGGGCCGATCGGCGCGCGGCTCGGGCCCCAGAAGCTCTACGAGACCGCCCTGCGCTACGGGTTCAACCGCGATCCGGGCATCCCGGGCGCGCAGACCTCGACCATCCCCGCGCCGGCCGACCTGGGCGACGACCTCAACGTCGGCTCGGCCGCCATCGGCCAGGGCGAGGTCCAGGCCACGCCGCTGCAGATGGCCTGGGTGTCCTCCGCCGTCGCCAACCGCGGCAGGTTGCCGCGGCTGACGCTGGACTTCAACGCCGGTCGCCGGCCCGCGCCGACCACGCCGGTGTCGTCGGAGAAGGTCGCCCTGCAGGTGCAGTCGCTGATGAAGGCGGTCGTCCAGTACGGGACGGGCACCTCCGCCCAGGTCCCCGGCGTCTCCGTCGCGGGCAAGACCGGCACGGCCGAGCTGCGCAGCTCCACCCCGTGCGACGCCGAGAACGCCGATCCCAACGACTGCACCTCCAGCTCCGAGGACGCGGCGGCGAACACCGACGCCTGGTTCACCGCCTACGCGCCGACGAGCCGGCCCGAGGTGGCGGTGGGCGTGATGCTCATCTCCGCCGGCGCCGGCGGCGACACCGCGGCCCCGGTCGCCCAGCAGGTGCTGAGCACTGCGCTGGGGAAGGGCTGAGGCCGGCTGAGGCAGGGCGCTCCTGTCGCGCTGCGGCAGCGCATCGCCGGCGCGAGGCGCCGGGGCCAGGCGGGAAACGGCGGCGGGTCACGGAGGGGCAGTCCGGAGCGCCTGGGGTCGGCAACCGTCATCCAGGAAATGACCGCTGAGCGGTCATTTCCTGGAACTCGATCCGGGCGTCAGATCAGGCCCGCTGCGCGGGCGGGAATTGACACACGCCGGAGGTATCGCTCTCCGGACCTGTCGACGAGGCATCGCAGCTGACGCGATACCTCCAAGACGAACAGCGATGTGTCGGCCTCAGGCCGACACCTTCGCTTTTCGTCAGATGTCCAGGTTGACGCGGCCGCTCTCGGTGGCCGGCTTCGTCGGGCTGACGACGGTCAGCACCAGCGGCCGCAGGGCGATCGCGTTGAGCGGGAGCTTGAACAGCAGCATCTTGCCGTTGATGTCGGTCTGGCCCGGGATGCTGTTGATGTTCGGGTAGGCGTCGCCGGCGAGCAGCGGGCCCGCCTCGTACGCGAAGGGGTTGGCCCGCGGGTTCACCGGGATCGGCCGGAACACGTCGCCGTTGGTGTCGCGGACGATGAAGCGCGAGGCCTTGACGTGCGGATCGCTCGTCAGGTTCTCGACGCGCAGGAAGGTGGCGAACCACAGCTCGTCGGGCTTCGTCACGCGCTGGATGGCCGGAACGCCCTGGAGGAGCTCGCGGTCCATGACCTGGGCCGGGTTGAGCTGCCGGGTGATCTGGACCTGGTACTTCATCGGCCCGACGTCGAAGTAGATGCCCTCGTTGTGCGCGAAGCGCTCCGGCTCGCTCTTGTCGGCGCAGGCGCTGAGGCTCACGGCGGCGACGGCGACGAGGGAGGCGGTGGCGAGAAGGCGGAGGCGGCTCATGGAGGGCGGAATCCTATCCACCGGCGACGGTGACGCGCTCTCCGCGCCCCCGGTCGTCTTCGAGAATGGAGCGCAGGCGGCGCAGGGCCTTGCCGTTCTTGCGCTTGAGCCAGCCGCGCTGCCCCATCGACTCCTGGATGCGGTCCGACAGGGTCTTCGGCTGCGTGGCGTTCGTGAACGTCACCTTCGTGGTGCTCGCGGACGCCGGCTCGAGCTCATACACGCCAAGCGTGCGGATGCGGTTGTACTTCCCCGCCCGGCCCTGCTCGACGATCCGGCGCGGCGCCTCGACCTCCACAACGGTGGAATCGGCCCAGGCGTAGCGCTGGAAGGGATTGGCCGCGGACTTGATGCGGTAGCGCGCTCCGGCGCCCTTGCCGACCGAGTTCTCCCGCAGGAGATGCCAGTCCACGAGGTAATGATCCGTGAATTCGGAGTGGTTGGCCACGTCCAGGAGGTAGGCGAAGACTTCCTCGCGGGGGCGGCTGATGGTGACCGAGACGCTGATCGGATCCACGACGGCGCGGAGTGTACCCGCGCCGGTCGGCGGAGGGGCTCAGGCAGCCCGTCAGGAGGTCAGGCGGCGCGGCGCGTGACGCGCACGGTGTGCCCGTACTCGCTGTGGCGCACCCGCATGCTGCGCAGCGGATCCTCGCGGCGCAGGGGCCGGCACAGCTCGCAGACGACGGTGCCGCGCTGGTACTGGTGGAGCGTCTCGCCGACCAGCGGCGTGCGCCCGCAGTCCGCGCAGCGGTGCCGCCCGGCCGAGAGCGTGTCCACGCTCTGACGCAGGAGCTCGCGCTCCAGATCGGATTCGTTGAGGACCGGGAGGCGCGCCATGGATGCGGACTTCCACGTCGGCCCGTGCTCCCCTTCCGGGGCACGGAACCGTGCAACCGGGCGTCCGGCAGGGCCCCGGATTCACGCATTTTGCGGTATTCCCGCGCCCGTTTCGGGCTGTCGCACTTGGGTACAATCCGCGGACCGCAGTGACATCGGAGAGGAAACAGATGGAGTCCTTGACGACGGGCACGATCGCCGGAGCAGGAGCATTCCGGTGCGAGCAGTGCGGGTTCGTGGTCACCACGAGCGCCGTGGATGAACTCCCCCCCTGCCCCCGCTGCGGCGGTGACGCCTTCTTGCGCGCCTCGCTGTTCTCGACCGGCCGGCTGCCGGTGACCCCCGACGACGAGGCCACCGCCGAGGCGCTGGCCGTCGTCAGCCACGCCCGCGCCACCGCCGAGGCCACCGGCCCCCACCTGGCGTGGGAGGAGGGCGGCGACATCCGCGTCGTCGCGGTCCGCGCGGACAAGGCGACCAGCCTCGGACGCAGCCTCTCCGCCGACGTGCGGTTCGACGACGCCACCGTCTCGCGGCGCCATGCCCTGGTGGTGCGCGAGGGCGTCTCGGCCCGGGTGCTGGACGACCGCAGCCTCAACGGCGTCTTCGTCAACGGCGAGCGCGTGTCCTCGCGGGTCCTGCAGGACGGCGACGAGATCCTCGTCGGCCGCTACCACGTGCACTTCCTGCTGGTGACCGAGGTCCTCGCGGGCGACACGTCGCCCCGCTCCTGATCCCCCGGGCGGGCCGGCGGCCGCGCGGGCCTGCCGCGTAGACTGCCGCGCAATGGCCATCACCATCGCCGTCCTCTCCCAGAAGGGCGGAACCGGAAAGACCACGACCGTCAGGACGCTCACCGACGCGTTCCGGCGCTCCGGGCTGCGGGTGCTGGCCATCGACCTGGACCCCCAGGGGAACCTGAGCGACTACTTCGACGTCGCGCCGGACATCAGCCCCACCGTCGGCGACGTCCTGGCCGGCCGCGTGGAGGCCCGGGCGGCCATCCACGACGACGTGATGCCCGCCAATCTGGCGCTGGCCGAGGCCGAGCTGATGCTGGCCGGCAAGATGGGCCGCGAGCTGACCCTGCGCCGGGCGCTGGCGCCCGTCAAGGAGGAGTACGACCTCATCCTCATCGACTGCCCGCCCGCGCTGGGCCTGCTGTCGGTGAACGCGCTGGTGGCCGCCGACCAGGCGTTGCTCTCCAGCGAGGCCCAGTACTTCGCCCTGCAGGGCGTCGAGCAGGCCCTGGAGGTCATCGAGCTGGCCCGGGACGGGCTCAACCCCGACCTGCAGTGGCTCGGCGTCGTCTTCAACATCGCCGACATGCGCACCGTCCACTCCCGCGAGGCGTTCGACTCGCTGAAGGAGCACGTCGGCGACAAGGTGATGGACAGCACCGTCCGCGCCTCGATCGCCTACGCGGAGTCGGCCGAGCGGGCCGTGTCGATCCTCGACCACCGCCCCGACCTGGGCAGCGACTACGTGCAGCTCGCCGACGAGGTCCTCACCCGGCTGGACCTCAAGCAGGCCCGCCGGCGCCTGGCCGACGCCTTCCCCGCCGCTTGAGCTAGAGGGCGCGGACGTCCGCGCCCATCGGCTCGAAGGGCGCCCGCAGCACGCGCGCCCAGCCGTCCGTCTCGCGGCGCAGCCCCTCCACGACGCGGCCGGTCTGCTCGTAGTGGCACCACACGAGCACGGTCGGGCCGGCGCCGGAGATGGTGGCGCCCAGCGCGCCGAGGGCCGGGGCGCGCTCCAGCAGCGCCGCCGACTGGGGGAACAGGTGCGCGCGGCGGTCCTGGTGCAGGCGGTCCTTGAGGCCGCGGGCGAGCATGTCCCAGTCCCCGGTGGCGAGCCCCAGGGTGAGCAGGCAGGCGTAGGCGACGTTGCGGGTGGCGTCCGCGATGGGGACGTCGACGGGGATCACGCTGCGGGCCTGATGGGTGCGCACGGCCGCGAAGGGGACGACGAGCACCGCCTCCAGGCCCGGCGGCGGGTCGAAGCGGGTGACCTCCCCGTCGGCGCAGATCGTCACGCCGCCGTTGAGGGCGGCGGCGGCGTTGTCGGGGTGGCCCTCCATCTGGGCGCACAGGGCGAACAGGTCGGCCCCCAGCTCGAAGATGCTGTCGGCGGCCATGAGCCCGGCGAGGTAGGCCGCGGCGCTCGTCCCCAGGCCGCCCGACAGCGGGATGTCGGAGGAGATGCGGAAGGTGAAGGTGTCGGGCGGGTGCAGCGCCTCGAAGCCGCGCACGACGAGGTTGCGGCGGTCGCGGGCGATCTTCAGGTCGGTCTCCACCGCGAACGAGCCGGTCTCGACGACCTCGATCTCGGTGTGGAGGGCCAGCGCCGCGCAGAGCACGTCGAACCCCGGGCCGAGGTTGGCCGACGAGGCGGGGACGCGGACGAGGCGGCGGCGGTGCATCACTGCAGGACCGCGCGCTCGACCGCCGCCATCTCGGCCTCGCAGGGCACCACGGTGCCCGCCTGCTCCAGCGCCGTCTGCGGGTCCTTGAGGCCGTGGCCCGTCAGCACGCACACGATGCGCTCGGCGCCGCGCGGGCCGTACTTGAGCAGCCCGGCCACCGAGGCGGCCGAGGCCGGCTCGCAGAACACGCCCTCGTGGGCGGCGAGGTAGCGGTAGGCGTCGAGGATCTCCTCGTCCGTGACGGCGTCGACGCCGCCGCGGGAGTCGCGGATCGCCGTCATCGCCTCCTCCCAGCGGGCGGGGTTGCCGATGCGGATGGCGCTGGCGATCGTCTCGGGGTGGTCGACCCGCACGCCGGTGACCAGCGGCGCGGCGCCGGCGGCCTGGAAGCCGAACATCGCCGGGGCCTCGCCGGCCTCCGTGAAGCCCTTCCAGTACGCGCTGATGTTGCCCGCGTTGCCCACGGGGATGCACAGCGCGTCGATGGGCGCGTCGAGCTCGTCGATGATCTCGAAGGCGGCCGTCTTCTGGCCCTCGAGGCGAAACGGGTTGACCGAGTTGACGAGCGCGACCGGGTGGTGGTCGCACAGCTCGCGCACCAGGCGCAGCGCCTCGTCGAAGTTGCCGCGCAGGGAGATCACCCGGGCGCCGTGCATGAGGGCCTGGGCGAGCTTGCCGGTGGCGATCTTGCCCTCCGGGACGATCACCACGCCGCGGATGCCCGCCCGCGCCGCGTAGGCCGACAGGGAGGCGGCGGTGTTGCCGGTGGAGGCGCAGATGACGATCTCCGACCCGTTGCGCACGGCGTCGCTGACCGCGCACGTCATGCCGCGGTCCTTGAACGAGCCGGTGGGGTTGGCGCCCTCGGTCTTCAGCCACACCTGCGCGCCGACGCGCTCGGACAGGCGCGGGGCCGGCACGAGCGGCGTGGAGCCCTCCTGCAGGGAGATGACGGGATCGTCGGGACCGAAGGGCAGGCGGTCGCGATAGCGCTCGATGAGGCCGGGCATGGGGTTAGAACTGCTCCTCGATCACGCGGATGGCGCGCGGCGCGGAGCGGATGAAGGTCAGCGCCCCGATCAGGTCGACGGCGGCGAACAGGCGGGATTCCAGGATCGGGTGCACGACCATGACCAGGCGGGCGTTGTCCCCCAGCCCCTTCTGCACCACCGACTTGATGGAGGCGCCCTGGAGGCCGAGGATCTCGGCGATCTGGGCCAGCACACCGGGCCGGTCGGCGACCTCCAGGTGCAGGTAGAAGGCCGACTCCACATCGTCGAGGATGGCGAGGTTGTCGGTGACCTCGGGCGTCGAGGCCGGCGGGATCATCGCGCTGATGATGTCGCCCAGGACGGCGCTGGCCGTCTGCGGACCGCCGGCGCCGGGGCCCGACAGCGTGATCTCGGTGATGGCCTGCGATTCGATGGTGACCGCGTTGAACGGGCCGTCGATCGCGGCCAGCGGGTGGCCGGCGTAGAGGAAGGCGGGGTGCACGCGGACGGACAGGCCCGCCTCGAAGCGCTCGGCGGTGCCGATCAGCTTGAGGCTCAGGCCGAGCTCGTCGGCGTAGCTCATGTCGTCGGCCGTGAGGTGCTCGATGCCCTCGTAGCGCACGTCCTCGAGGGAGACCGGCGTGTTGAAGGCCAGGCGGGCGAGGATCGCCATCTTGGCGGCGGCGTCCTTGCCGTTGACGTCGTCGCTGGGATCGGCCTCGGCGTAGCCGAGCCGCTGGGCCTCGGCCAGGGCCTGCGCGTAGGGCGCGCCGGTGGCCGCCATCTGGCTGAGGATGAAGTTCGTCGTCCCGTTGACGATGCCGTGCACGCGGTCGATGTGGTCGCCGACGAGCGACTCCTGCAGCACCCGGATGACCGGGACGCCGCCGGCGACCGCCGCCTCGAAGCGCAGCTGGACGGCGTGCTCGCGGGCCAGCGCCCACAGCTCCTCCCCGTGGACGCCGAGGAGCTGCTTGTTGGCGGTGACCACGTGCTTGCCGGCGCGGATGGCCCGCACGACGTAGTCGTAGGCCGGCTCCAGGCCGCCCATGACCTCCACGACGAGGTCGGCGCCGTCGATGACGTCGTCGACGTTGCCGCGGCTGCGGGTGAGGATGCCGCTGATCACCGGCTGGAAGCCGGTGATCTCCGCGATGCGGCCTGAGCGGGCGCCCACGAGGTCGTCGACGGAGGCGCCGACGGTCCCATGGCCGAGCAGGCCGATGCGGAAGATGGCGGGGTCGGTGGCGGCGGGATCAGACATCGCGGGTGAAGAGGTCCTCATGGGTCTCCCGGCGGACGACGAGCCGGGCGTCCCCGCCACTGGCGAACACGACCGGGGGCCGCTGCGCGCCGTTGTAGGTGTTGGCCATCGCGTGACCGTACGCGCCGGTGACCGGGGTGACCAGGATGTCGCCGGGCCGGGGGTCGTCCAGGTCGGCGTCGCGCACGAGCACGTCCCCGGACTCGCAGTGCTTGCCGGCCACGTTGCACCGCGTGCCGCCGCCGAACCGGTCGGCGATCTCGGCCTCGTAGACCGCGCCGTAGAGCATCGGGCGCAGGTTGTCGGACATGCCGCCGTCGACGGCGACCCAGGTGTCCACGTTGTGCTTCACCGACTGGACCGTATAGAGCGTGACCCCGGCGTTGGCGACCAGCGCCCGGCCGGGCTCGTCGACGATCCGCACGGAGGGGCCCAGCACGTCATGGACGGCCCGCACCTTGGCGGCCACGTAGTCCTCGATGCTGGGGGGCCGGTCGGCCTCCACGTAGGCCACCCCGAGGCCGCCGCCGAGGTTGACGGCCGGGAAGCTCCCGAGCCCGGCGATCGCCTCCAGCGCTGCCTGGTAGGGCGCGTTGTCCATGAGCTGCGAGCCGATGTGGAAGTGCAGGCCCTCCACGTGCAGGCGATCGGAGTCCTGCGCGCGGGCGATCGCCGCCGGCGCGTCGTGGAGGGAGAAGCCGAACTTCGTGTTGGGGCCCCCGGTGGAGATCGACGGGTGGGTGGCGGGGCTGATCCCGGGCGCGATCCGCAGGAGGATCGACTGCACCTGCCCGGGGCGTTCGGCCAGCAGCTCCTCGAGCACGTCGAGGTCGCGCGTGTTGTCGGCGATGACGTGCCCGATGCCCACGTCGAGGGCGTGGGCGAGCTCCTCGCGGGTCTTGGCGTTGCCGTGCAGGTGGATGCGCTCGGGGGAGAAGCCGCCGCGCAGCGCCATGGCCAGCTCGCCGCCCGAGGCCACGTCGCAGCCGAGCCCCTCCTGCGCGAGCAGCCGGTAGACGGCCGTGCAGGGAAAGGCCTTGGAGGCGAAGACGACGTCACAGGCCGGGGTGGCGGCCCCGTAGGCCCGGACGATCGCCCGGGCGCGGGCGCGGATGTCGTCCGGCGCGACGACGTAGGCCGGGGTGCCGAACTCCGCGGCGAGCTCCACGACGTCGCAGCCGCCGACCTCCAGGCGGCCGGCCTCGTTGAGACGGCTGCCCAGCGGATACACATGGGACGGGTGTTGCGCGCCGGGCATCGGCGGCGGATGATGCCACCTCGATGCGTGTCGCCGACATCCGGGGTCCGGACGAGTCCGGCCGGGCCGGCGGCCTGGCCTACGCCCTGTACCTGCCCGACGGGGAGCCGCTGGGCGGCGTCGTCGTCCTGCACGGCGCCGGCTCGCGCAAGGAGTCGCACCTGGACTTCGCCCGGCGCTGCGCCGCGCACGGCATCGCGGCGGTCTCCTTCGACCTGCGCGGCCACGGCGAGAGCGAGGGCGCGCTCGACGGGCGGGCGGTCGCCGACGTCGCGACGATGGCCGCGGTGCTGCCCCCGGGCCCGGTGGGGCTGCGAGGCTCCTCCCTGGGCGGGTACCTGGCGCTCGTGGCCGCCGAGGCCGTGGGGGCCACCGCGGTGGTGGCCATCTGCCCCGCCACGGCCGACGGCCTGGCCCGCGGGCTCGCCGAGGGACGGTTCGACCTGCGCGCGGATGTCCCCGCGCTGGACGCCTTCCTGGCCGAGCATCCCGCTGACGAGGCCGCCGCCCACCTGCGCTGCCCGCTGCTGCTCCTGCACGCCGAGGGGGACGAGTCGGTGCCGATCGCCCACTCCCGCCTGCTGCACGAGCGCGCCGCCGGCAGCCGCCTGGTGGAGGTGCCGGGCGGCCATCACCGCTCGATCCAGCACGACGACGACCTGCAGGCGCTGTCGGTGCGCTTCCTGCAGCGGGCCTTCCGTGACGCGACGGGGACCGCCTGACCCGCGCCTCGGCCGGTCAGGTGGTGGCGGGGAAGACGCGGCCGGGGGCGCGGTCGGCCGCCGGGCGGGCGATCCCGCCGTCGCGGCGGCGCACCAGCACGATCCAGACGACCCCGGCCGCGATCATCGCCAGAGCGGTGAACTGCGGCACGGTGAGCCCGATGTCGTCGGCGGCGTTGCGGCGGATGAACTCCACCAGGAAGCGCTCGGTGCCCGAGAGGATGAGGTAGAAGGCGAAGAGGATCCCGGGCCGGAAGGCGTCGCGGTTGCGCCACAGCCACCAGGCGACGAGGCCCATGGTGAGCGTCTCGTAGATGGGGGTCGGGTGGACCTCGGTGGTGGTCGGCACGGTGCCGTGGGGGTAGGCCATCGCCCACGGCAGGCTCGAGGCGATCCCGTAGTCGCCGTCGCCGGCGAGCTGGCAGCCGATGCGGCCGATGGCGTAGCCCAGGGCCAGGGGCACCGCGCAGGTGTCGAGGAGGTCCAGCCCGAGGAACTTGCGCCACCACGCCCACAGGATCACGCCGAGCGCGCCACCCGCCGCACCGCCGTACCAGACCAGCCCGGAGCCGGACACCAGCGAGCCGGGGAAATCGCCCGACACCTCGCTCCAGTGCTGGACGACCCAGTAGAGCCGGGAGCCGACCAGGCCGCCCACCAGGGCGGCGAAGACCATCTCGTAGGCCCAGTCCTTGGGGCGCTCGAGCTCCTGCAGGCGGCGCCAGATGATCGCGCCCGAGGCAAGGAACCCGAGGGCGAACATCATCCCGAAGGTCTTGATGGAGAGGCCGAAGACGTCGATGGACTGCTGCACGCCCGGCAGGCTACCGGTCGCCCCCGCGGCCGGGGACCGCTGCCACCCGCGCGGGGCCGGCCCGGCGGGGCGAGCACGGCCCTCTGCCACAATCTCCTCATGGCCCGCCCCACCTCCTTCGGACGCGACCCCGGACTGCAGACCCGCATCGCGGGCACGCTCTTCCTGCTCGGGCTCGTCTACGTCGTGCTCATCGGGGCGATCTTCTTCGCCACCGGCAGCGCGGTGTTCGTCGTCGCCATCGCCGGCGGCCTGGCCCTGTTCCAGCTCTTCGGCTCCGAGAGCCTGGCGCTGCACGCCATGGGGGCCCGCGAGGTCAGCCCGCAGGAGGCGCCCGAGCTGCACGCGCTGATCGAGCGCCTGTGCGTGCAGGCCGACCTGCCCAAGCCGCGCATCGCGGTGGCCGACACGACGATGCCCAACGCCTTCGCCCTGGGCCGCTCCAAGAAGCACGCCACGGTGTGCGCCACCACCGGGCTGATGAACACGCTCAGCCCGGCCGAGCTCGAGGGCGTCATGGCCCACGAGCTGAGCCACATCGCCAACCGCGACGTGATGGTCATGACCCTCGCGGGGTTCTTCGCCTCCGTCGCCTCGATGATCGTGCAGGCCGGCTTCTGGTTCGGCGGCGAGAGCGACGACGAGGACGGCGCCCTGGGCTGGCTGGCCATCATGGCCATCGCGGCCGTCGTCTACTGCATCTCGTTCCTGCTCCTGCGGGCCCTGTCGCGCTACCGCGAGTTCGCCGCCGACCGCGGCGCCGCCCTGCTCACCGGCCGGCCCAGCGCCCTCTCCTCGGCGCTCATGAAGATCACCGACGGCATCGCCCACACCCCCAAGGGCGACCTGCGCGCCCAGGGTGCGGTCAGCGCCTTCTACATCTGCCCGGCGAGCGCCACCAGCGCCATCGGCAACCTCTTCTCCACCCACCCGCCGATGGAGAAGCGGATCGAGCGCCTCTCGCACTACGAGGCGCAGCTTCAGGGCACCTCGCGCTGAGCGCGTAGGATGGCCGCCAGATGGGTCTCTTCGACGCCATGCTCGGCCGGGGCAAGCGCTCCGCCGGCCCCTCCAAGAGCGACCGCCTGTTCGCGCTGACCACGGCGTACATCACGCTGGAGACGTCGGTGGGGATGACCACCCGCGGCGCGGCCGCCATCGTCTTCCAGCCGCTGGGCACCGGCGACTTCGCCACCGTCGTGACCGACGTGGAGGAGATCGTGCGAGCCACGGGCCAGGAGACCGGGACCTCGGTGGAGACGACCGAGGACACCTACGGCTACCGCTGGATGATCCTGCGCGACCCCGACGTCGAGGACCTCGTGGTGGGCGTCAACGCCGTCCGCGACGCGCTGGCCGCCGGCGGGTACGCCGACCGCGTCCTGTGCGCCGTGTTCGCCTTCTCCGACACCACGCGCGGCGACCGGCCCGCCTACCTGATCTACAACGAGAAGCGCGGCACCTGGTACCCGTTCATCCCCGGGGCCGGCGAGCAGCAGCGCGACAGCGAGGCCGAGCTGCGCCTGCGCGCCCAGCTCGGCACCGAGCTGCCGCTGGAGCAGGACATCGACCGCTGGCTGGCCCTGTGGGGGATCCCGATCTGATGACCGACCACGACACCGACCCCTCCCCCGACCAGCTCGCCCTCGCGGTGGACGTCGGCTTCCTCGTGAGCATCGAGGAGCACCGCGCCGAGCCCACGTCGCTCACCGTCGGGCCGTACCCCGAGCGCACGGCCCGCACCCTGGCCGGCCTGCTGCTCAACCGCCTGGACCCGCCCACCGGGCCGGGGCCGTGGCGCTGCGCGATCGCCGGCGGGAGCCGGACGGTCGCGCTCACGCACGTCTCCTAGGCGGGGTCGGGAATCAGGCCCTCGCCGGTGAAGTCGGCTTCGGCCTCGGCCAAGGTGGTGTCCGCCGGCGGGATGAGGATCTGGGACGAGACGAGCTCGTCGTCGCCCAGGGCCTCGCCGTGCTCGCGGACGTAGTCCAGGAGCGCGGCGAAGGTGGCCGTGAAGGCCGCCTCGTCGTCGGCCTCGACGGCCGCCACGACGGCGTCGTCGAGCTCGTTGACGGGAGCGTGGAGATCGTCGGCGAGGCGGTACTGCCCCTCGCCGGAGATGCGGACGATCATGCGCCCTGCTCCGTCGGGCCCGAGGCACCCGGCTCGATCTGGGGCGCCGCCTCGGCGCCGCCGCCCAGCTCGGCCTTCATCTTGGCCAGCTCGTCGTCCACCGCGGCACCGCTGGAGAGCGCGTGCAGCTGCTTGTCGATGTCGTCCTGGCCGCTGCCCAGCGCGGTGAGGTCCTCGAACACGCCGGCCTCCTCGAGCTCCGAGACGGCGTCGGCGCGGGCCTTCATGTCCTCGGTCTTGTCCAGCGCCCGCTGCATGGCGAGCCCGACGTCGGCCATCTCCTCGCCGACCCCGGTGGCCGCCTCGCTGATGCGCACCTGCGCCTCGGCGGCGGAGTACTGGGCCTTGATGACCTCCTTCTTGCTGCGGAAGGCCTCGACCTTCGTGCTCAGCTTCTGCTGCGAGGCCGTGAGCTTCTCCTGCTGGCTCTCCAGATCGGCGATCTGGGAGTCCAGGCCCTGCAGCTCGGTCTGGGCGATGTTCTTGCGCTCCAGCGCGGTGCGGGCGAGCTCCTCGTTGCCCTGGGCCAGCGCCTGGCGGGCCTGGGTGTCGAGCTTGACGACCGACTGCTCGAGCTTGGTGGACTGCATCTGCAGCCGCTTCTTGGCCGTGACGACGTCGGCGATGCCCTTCTTGACGTTCTGGAGGGCCTCCAGCTGCTTCTGATAGCTGTAGTCGAGCGTCTCGCCCGGATCCTCAGCCTTGTCGAGGATCTTCGAGACCTTCGCCTTGATGATCGTGGTGAAACGTCCTGCGTTTCCGGCCATCCGGCCCTCCTGTTCGTGTGCGACCGCGTGGGTGTGCTTCCCCGGGAGCCTACTGGCCGCGTGACCCCGGCAACGACGACGGGCGGCCCGTGGGCCGCCCGTCGTCACTGCGCAGGATGTGGGGACCGGGTCCCCGCGGATCAGAGGCCGGCGGGGTGCCGGGCGACGAAGCCCGAGTTGGAGCCGCGGAGCGGGCGCCAGCGGGGGCCGGAGCCGCCCTTGGGATCGTCGGCCGCGCTGGTGTCCAGGCGGATGCCGGCGATGATCACGTAGGCGTGACCAGGGTTGGTGAAGATGGTGATCCAGCTGCCGCGGCCCGCCTTGCCCCACTTCATGAAGGAGCCGGAGTCGAGCGGCGAGTCCAGCAGGTCGCCGCCGTGCAGCGCGTAGGAGACGGTGCCGGAGCAGTCGTACCCGCGGGACTTGAAGCTGGCGTGGCCGCCGCCGTAGACGTACGGGCGGCCGATGATCTCGTTGGCCGTCCAGATCGCCTCCTGGACCGCCTGGGGAGCGGAGGCCGGCGCCGAGGCCAGGCCGTCCTTGCCGATCTTGGCGATGGTGCCGGGGACCGTGGGCTGGCCCGCGTCGGCGGAATCCGTCTCGGGCACCGGGGTCGCGGCGCTGGCGCCGCCACTGGACTTGTCGCCGGTGGCCGTCTTCTTCTTCGAGGACTTCTTCTTGGCCGCCTTGCTCGGGGTGACCGTCGCGCCGCCGCTCGCCGCGTTGGCGCTCGTGGTGCTGACGCCCAAGATGGCCACGATGGCCAGAAGCGCACTCATTGACGTCTTCGCGGTTGCCCGCACTGGCAATCCTCTTTCGTATGCCTGCGGGGTTAGCTGACGGGCTGGCGAGGAAAGAGCCTCGCTCCCCACGGTCAAACCGTGAGATTCGCCCCAACAAATTGGGTCCCCCGTTCCTCAGTCTCGGCTGAGGATTCGGCGTTGGCGGAAGTTATACAGCACTGCACGGCGGCGTGCAGCGGAGTTCTGTCAACTCGCCGTGGGTCCGTCCGGCCCCCGCGCGGGGCCGATACCCTGCCGCGATGCCCCCAGCCCGTCTGCGCCTGCCGGTCGTCGCCCTGCTCCTCGCCGCCGCCATCGCGGGGTCCGGCTGCGGACGCGACAGCCAGGACTCCTCGGGCTCCGGCGGTCCCACGGTGGGCGTCAAGGGCACGCAGGACTCGGCGGCCAAGGACCTGGGCTTCCCCGCCTTCGCCACCAAGAACACCGTGCGCGTGGGTGGCGCCGACCCCGTCGCCGACGCCGCGGCCACCGCCCGCGCGGTGTACCCGGTGGCGGCCGACGGGCCGGTCGCCCGGGCCGAGCGCCCCTCCGCGGTGGCGCTGGTCGACTCCTCCAACTGGCAGGCGGGCGTGGCCGCGTCGGTGCTCATGTCCAAGCCGCTGGGCGCCCCCTCCCTGCTCACCGACGGCTCGACTATGCCGGCCGCCAGCGCCGACACGCTCGACGACCTGCGCCCCACCGGCGCCCGTGCCGCGGGCGGCGCCCAGGTGATCCGGGTGGGCGACGTGGCCCGGCCGGACGGCTGGCGCACCGTCGACATCGCCGGGAACGACCCCTACACCCTGGCCCGCGCGATCGACGCGTTCTCCGCCGCGGCCCACGGGACGACCAGCGACCACGTCCTCGTCGTCAGCGCCGACGACCCGGCCTACGCCATGCCCGCCGCGGCGTGGGCGGCCAAGTCCGGCGACCCCGTCCTGTTCGTGGCCCGCAACGCCGTGCCGCAGCCGACCGCCGACGCCCTCAAGGCCCACCAGCAGCCGAAGATCTACGTGCTCGGCCCGCCGTCGACGGTGAGCGAGCCGGTCGTGCGGCGGCTGCGCACCTTCGGCGACGTGACCCGCATCTCGGGCTCCAGCCC
This sequence comes from uncultured Solirubrobacteraceae bacterium, assembly GCA_964642225.1. GTDB lineage: Bacteria > Actinomycetota > Thermoleophilia > Solirubrobacterales > Solirubrobacteraceae > JBBQCW01. Next base: position 16,869 of record CAZXNX010000007.1, read on the forward strand.
CCAGACCAACGCGGTGGCCTTCGCCCGCTTCCGCAGCGGCAAGTTCGGCTGGGGGATCACCGACCCCGGCCACGGCTTCGTGTTCGCCGCCGGCGGCCGGCCCCTCGACGCGGCGGCCGCCGCCCCGCTGAGCGCCAGCGGCTCGTACGGCCCCTTGCTGGTGCTGCCGGGCCCGCCCTCCCCGGACATCCTGCCGCCCATCGTGCGCGAGTTCCTGCTCGACGTGCAGCCGGGGTACACGAGTGACCCGGTGCGCGGCGTCTACAATCGCGGATGGATCGTCGGCGACGACGACGCGATCTCCCTGCCGGTGCAGGCCCAGATCGACCGGCTGCTGGAGATCCTGCCGGTCAACCCCTGATACGAGGCGAACGTGAGCGAGTACGAGGACCCCACCCGCAGCGATCCGGCGCATGTCGTCACCGTCGATGACGTGCGCAAGCTGATGGGGGCGTCCACCCCCCACTTCGCCCTGCAGCTGCGTGCCCGGATCACCAAGCTCATCGCCCCGCTGGCCGCCGACGATCCGGCGCGGATCCTCGGCGAGCGCGAGATCGAGCGTCTGCGGGCGCTGGGCAGCAGCGGCGAGGTCCGTGGCCATGCCGGCGAGCCGGGGCTGGCGCCGATGCCCAGCCTCTCGTCGGGCCCGTCCACCTAGCCGCCCGCGCCGTCAGACCCGGCAGGAGGCGCTGTCGCTGCCCAGGTGGCGGCGGCAGACCTCGGCCTGGGCGAGCTTGCCCTCCAGCGAATGCGAGCCGTCCTTGGGGCCGCCGCGCCCGGAGGCCGGCCACTCCCACCACCAGATGCCCTGGAACCAGGAGCCGTCGTCCGAGGCGCCGACGGCCGACCACACGTCGAACGCGGCCTGCACCGGCCGGGACTGCGCGGTCTGCGAGAGCCCGCCGCCGTTGGCCGCCTGCTGGGCGTCGCCGTTGTCGGGTGCGACGCTGGTGCCCTTGCGGCTCAGGTAGCCGAGCCCGGTGAAGACGATCGGCCTGTCGTACTCGGCGTGGATCGCCCGCACGGCCGCGACGGCGCCGTCCCAGCCGGCCCGCAGGGTCTCCACGGGCGGGTCGTCGTGCGGGGCGCTGACGGGGACGAGCGGGAAGTAGGCATCGATGCCGGTGGCGTTGAGCGTGTCCCACACGAAGCGGTGCGCCTCGGGGTCGGCGGCCTCGCGCAGCGCCTCCTCCCAGGTCATCGCGTAGGTCAGCTCCTTGGTGAAGCCGCCCTTGCCGTCCCCCAGGAGCGCGCCGGAGCGGGTGTCGTCCACGAGGTGGCGCCAGTAGTCCAGGTCCTCGGGCTCGTTGGTCATGCCGGTGAGGTCGGCGCCGACGACGAGGGCGTCGGCGCGGGTGTCCCGGGCCAGGCGCCCGTATTGGGAGAGCATGGTGGAGTAGCTCTTGAACCAGGCCTTGCGCGCGGCGCCGCGGATGTCGATGCGGTCGCGCGGCTTGCCGTTGGCCGAGCTGGTCCCGACGTCGACCTGCGGGCGGATGCCGACCTTGAGCCCCTGGGCCTTGGCCGAGCGGATCGCCGCCCTGAGCGCGGCCATGCTCGGGGTCTTGCAGCGCGTCCAGCGGTTGCCGACGTTGCCGCACGTCTTCTTGCTGCCGTAGGACGGCGCGATCTTCGTGGAGGTCAGGCTGGGCTGGTACCAGGTGACCACGAAGGTGACGGTGTCGGCGTGGGCGCGGGTGCGGGCCCGCTTCAGCCAGGTGCGGAAGGTGGTGGTCGACAGGTCGCTCCACCAGAAGGCGGTCACGTTGAGGCCCTTCTGCCACTGCGCGGGGAGCGGGTCGGTCGCGGCGGCGGCCGGCGACGCGCCCGCGGCGAACACGCCGGCCACGAGGGCGGCGAGAACGAGGGGCTTCAGGGCACGGCGCATCTCCCTCGACGGTAGCGCCCGGATGGCGCCGGGGCGCCGCCTGCCCGCCCCTTCCCACGCGGTTCATCCCGCCCTCCTACGGTTTGGGCCACCGGGGCGGGGCCGGGTGACGCGGCCGATAGGCTCGCCCCATGAGCGCCGAGCCCGACGCAGCGCGGCCGAGCGGGATCCCGGGGGTCACCGAGCCGGGGCCGTTCGCGGTCGGCGCCTACGCCGTGAAGCTGCGGGACGAGCTGCGCAAGCGCGCCCGGGTGCAGATCTTCGGCGAGGTGTGGAACCTGCGCGTCACCAAGGTGCGGGTGTACTTCGAGCTGCGGGACACGCGCGGGGCCGTGCCCTGCGCCATGTGGCGCAACGCCTTCGACGCCCTGGGCCTGCCGGCCGACGTCCTGGCCGACGGCACCCAGGTGGTGGTGGCGGGCGGCCCGGACTACTACGTCGGGGGCCGCGCGGCCTCGCCCTCCTTCTCCTTCGATGTGACCGGCCTGCGCGTGGCGGGCGAGGGCGACCTGCTCGCCCAGCTCGAGGCGCTGCGCCGCACGCTGGCCGCCGAGGGGCTCCTGGAGCCGCAGAAGCGGCTGCCCCGCCCGCCGCTGCCGCGGACCATCGGCGTGGTCACGGGCGAGGGCGGCAAGGCGCGCGACGACGTCCTGGCCGCGCTGCGGCGCCGGGGCTGGGGCGGGCGGCTGGTGTGGGCCTTCGCCCCCGTGCAGGACCGTCACGCGGCGCCCGCCATCACCCGGGCGCTGCAGGACCTCGCCGCCACCGGCGAGGTCGACGTGATCGTGGTGGCCCGCGGCGGCGGGTCGATGGCCGACCTGTTCGCCTTCTGCGACGAGACGCTGTGCCGCACGGTGGCGCTGCTGGCGGTGCCCGTGATCGCCTCGGTCGGCCACCACACCGACCGCCCGCTGATCGACGACGTGGCGGCGGAGCGGTGCTCGACCCCCACGCATGCCGCCGAGGCGGCCGTCCCCCTGCACCCCGGCCAGGAGCGCCAGCGCATCGGGCGCGCGGCCGCCTCCCTGGCCCGCCACGGCCGCGGCGCGGTGCTGCAGCGGGCACGCGCCCTGACCGCCCTCTCC
>CAZXNX010000008.1:0-19716 GCA_964642225.1 uncultured Solirubrobacteraceae bacterium
CCCGGTCGGCCAGCGCCGCCCTGGCCAGCAGGGTCAGCACCGTCGCCGCCATCTGGACGACGTCCACCGCCAGGCCGTCGCCGCCGGCGATCCGCACACCGCACACCGCCGCGACGACGAGCAGGCCGAGAGCCAGGAGCCGCTCGGGCACCAGGGGGCTGCGTCCCAGCCGGCCGCGGTCGGCCGCGCCCCGCCGGGGCGGGTCGGTGCGCACCACGAGCAACACGTCGATGGCGCCGGCCCCGGCCCCGCGACTCGGCGGCGAGACGACGGCCTGCGTGGCCCGTGCGGGCCACAGCCGGCGCAGCGGCCGCACCCGGCCGCCCGTGTCCAGCAGCAGGGAGAGCAGGGCCACACCGGCGATGGCGGCGCCCCACACCGGATGGGCGATCCCCACGACGCTGGCCACCACGCCGACGATGGCGTGCACGGCGCCGACGGCGGGGCCGCCCCGGTGCACCCAGAACGTCCGCACGTCGGCGCGGCGTCCCCGCTCGCGCAGCAGGCAGGCCACGTCGCGGGCCAGGCGGCGCTCGGCCTCCGAGCACGCGGGGCGGGGGTCGGGGTGCGACAGGGAGGTCGGGGAGAGGGTCTGGGGCATGCCGTCAGGTGGGCGTCTGCGGGCGGGGCCGTCCCCGGGGGAACCGGGCCCATCCGCGCTGGGGCGAAGGGTAGTGTTCGACGCCATCATGGACGCCACGGACATCGCCTACGCCGGAGCCGCGCAGCAGGCGCGCCTGATCGCCGCGGGGGAGGTGACGGCGCGCCAGGTCGTCCAGGCCACGCTGGACCGCATCGCCGCCGTCGACCCCGAGTTGCGCGCCTATCGCGTCGTGTTCGCCCAGGCGGCCCTGCAGGAGGCCGGCGCGGTGGACGCCCGCGTCGCCTCCGGCCAGGAGGTCGGGCCGATGGCCGGTGTCCCCGTCTCGATCAAGGACGACACCGACGTGGCCGGCGAGGTCACCGCCTGGGGCGGCAGCTCCCACGGCGGCCCCCGCGAGCAGGACAGCGACGTGGTCGCGCGGCTGCGCGAGGCCGGCGCCATCGTCATCGGCAAGACCAACGTCCCCGAGCTCACCGTGTGGCCGTGGACGGAGACGATCACCTTCGGGGCCACCCGCAATCCGTGGAACCGCGACTACACCCCCGGCGGTTCCAGCGGCGGCGGCGGCGCGGCGGCGGCCGCGGGCCTGTGCGGCGTCTCCCAGGGCTCCGACGGCGCCGGCTCGATCCGCATCCCCGCCGCCTTCAACGGCCTCTTCGGGCTGAAGACCCAGCGGGGCAGCATCTCGCTGGGACCCGACCACCTCGACGCCTGGCACGGCCTGTCCGTCTACGGCCCGCTGGCGCGGCACGTGGCCGACGCCGCGCTGTTCATGGATGCCACGGTGAGCATCCCGCCGTCGACGTCGTTCGTGCAGGCCGCCTCCTCGCCGCCCCGGCCGCTGCGGATCGCCGTCTCCACCGGGCTGCCCAAGGGCGCCGTCGGGCGGGTGGGCGCCGACCAGCTCGCCGCCGTCGACACCATCGCGGGCTCGCTGCGCGACCTGGGCCACACCGTCGAGGCGCACGAGATCGACTATCCGCTCGCCGCCTTCAACAACCTGCTGGTCCGGTACCTGCGCGCGGTGCACGACGACGCCGCGCAGGTGGCCCGGCCGCAGAACCTCGAGCGCCGCACCAAGGGCATGGCGCGACTGGGCGGCCTCATCCCGGCCTCGCAGCTGGCCAAGGCCCGCGTCGGCGAGGCGCAGATGGCGGCGCAGATCAACGGCATCTTCGACAGCTTCGACGTCGTGCTCACCCCGGGCCCGGCCGGCCCGCCCTTCCGGGTCGGCGAGCTGCAGGGTCGCGGGGCGCTGTGGTCGCTGATGGCGGCCGCGCTGCGCGTCCCGTTCTACGGGGTGTTCAACGCGACGGGCCAGCCCGCCGCGTCGATCCCCGCCGGCTACGACGCCGCCGGCCTGCCGCTGTCGGTGCAGCTCGTGGGCCGCCCCGACGACGAGGCGACGCTGCTGGCCGTCGGCGCCCAGCTCGAGGAACTGCGCCGCTGGGCCGACCGCCGGCCGCCGATCGGATGACCCCGGCCGAGGACGACCTGCTGGCCATCGCCACGGAGGTGGCCCGCGCCGCGGGTGCCTTCCTGGCCGAGCGCTTCGCCGCGGGCCAGGAGGTGGCGCTGACGAGCAAGTCGACGCCCACCGACCTGGTCAGCCAGGCCGACATCGAGACGGAGCGGATGATCCGCGCGATGCTCGCCGAGCGCCGGCCCGACGACGCCGTGCTGGGAGAGGAGGGCGACGACCTGGCCGGGACCTCCGGGCTGCGCTGGGTGGTCGACCCGCTCGACGGGACGATCGACTTCCTCTACGGGATCCCGCAATGGTCGGTGAGCGTGGCCGTGGAGGACGACCGCGGCGCCGCCCTGGCCGGCGTGGTGTTCGACCCGCTGCGGGACGAGCTGTTCGCGGCCACCGCCCACGGCGACCCGACCTGCAATGGCACGGTCCTGTCGCGGCGCGCGGCCCCGCCGCTGTCGGCCGCGCTGGTGGCCACCGGCTTCGGCTACGCCTCCGAGGTGCGCGCGGCCCAGGCGCAGGTCGTCGCCGAGGTGCTGCCGCGCGTGCGCGACATCCGCCGCTTCGGCAGCGCCGCCCTGGACCTCGTGTGGACGGCGGCCGGGCGCTGCGACGCCTACTGGGAGCGCGGCACCAAGCGCTGGGATGTGGCGGCGGGGGCGCTCGTCTGCGAGCGCGCCGGTGTCGTCGTCACGCCGCTGCCCGCCCGGGGAGTGCTGCCGGACGGGCAGCTCGCCGCCCCGCCCGAGCTGGTCGACGAGCTGCTCGCCCTGGTGGGCTGAGCCTGGCGGCGGTCAGCCCCCGTGGTGGTAGACCCGGTCCGGGGTGATGATGAACTTGACGCGCTCCTCGCCGGGCTGGCGGAAGGGGTACTCGTCCTGCCCCAGGTACTTCTTGGCCAGGGCGTCGATGTTGTCGTCGGCCGTCTCCTTGTCCTCGCCGGCGAGCGACCCGGTGATGGAGACGAACTCGTAGGGGTTCTCGCTGTTGGAGACCGTGACGGTGATCTGGCCGTTGCGGCGCAGGTTGGCCGGCCAGGCACGGCCCTCGGCGCTGTTGAGGATCACGTCGTCGCCCTCGATGTCGACCCAGACCGGCACGTTGAGGATGGTTCCGTCCTGGCGCAGGGTGGCGACGTGGGCGAAGTTGGGGGCCTCGAGCAAGGCTCGGGCACCGGGGTCGATGCTGGGCATGGGGTTCCTCCGGAGGGGGCGTGTGTACGAGCGGATGTAATCATTGTCTGCGCAACGACTCAAACTCCCGAGCCGCTAGGACGTCTACGACCGTGCCCACCCTGCAGATCCTCATCGCGAGCACCCGACCCGGCCGAGTCGGCCTGCCGGTCGCCCGGTGGTTCGAGGCGCACGCCCGCGCCCACGGCGCGTTCGACATCGACGTCGCCGACCTCGCCGAGATCGACCTGCCCTTCATGGACGAGCCCAACCATCCCCGCCTGCGGCAGTACACCCAGGAGCACACCCGGGCGTGGAGCGCCCGCGTCGACGCGGCCGACGCCTTCGCGTTCGTCACCCCGGAGTACAACTACGGCATCGCGGCCCCGCTCAAGAACGCGATCGACTTCCTCCACGAGGAGTGGAAGCACAAGCCGGTCGGGTTCGTCAGCTACGGCGGCGTTTCCGCCGGCACCCGCGCCGTGCAGATGGCCAAGCAGGTCGTCACCACGCTGAGCATGGTGCCGCTGGCCGAGGCGGTCTCGATCCCGTTCGTCGCGCAGTTCCTCGACGACGAGGGCCTGGTCCAGCCCAACGAGGTCATGGAGACCTCGGCCACCGCGCTGCTCGACGGCCTCGTGCGCACCGAGGCGGCGCTGCGCGTGCTGCGGGCCTGACCCGGCCCCGTGCGCGGCCGGCGCCTGTACCGCGGCCGCTACTTGGGCTGGTAGCGGTACACGAGGGACGCCGTCCCGGTCCGGCACGTGCCCTGGTAGGTGTCCGTGCCGGGGACGGCGGCGGGGGCGGTGCAGGTCGAGCCGGCGGGCGCCGCGCCGCTGTTCAGGAAGGCCCCGGCGACGACTTTGGCCTGACTGCAGGTCTGCTTCGTGGCCTGCAGATACACGACCCTGCTCTTCGCGGTCGTGAAGTGGAAGCTGGAGGCGCAGGTCACGTGGCCGGCGGACTCGGACGGCGGCTCGCCCAGCCGTGCGGCGGGCGTGGTCGCGGTCGTGGCGGACGACGAGGAGCCCGACGACCCGCAGCCGGCGGCGAACGCCCCGAGGCCGGTGACCGCGACGAGGGAACAGACGAGGAGGAGGGAGCGCATGGGCTCACTATCACCGACCAACCTGTGGATCAGCTGAGACCAGGGATGCGGCGTTCCCGTTGCTCTTTCGTGTGCGCCAAGAAGTACCCGGGGCGGGAATCGAACCCGCACGTCCGTAAGGACAGAGACTTTTGAGGCCTCCGCGTCTACCGTTCCGCCACCCGGGCGAGGGCGCTGCGCCGGCCTAGGCCGGCAAGGGGCGGGCCGGGCCCGCCGGTGCTTCGGGGAACCGGTCGTCGTCCTCGTCGACGATCGGCTTCTCGACCTCGACGTTCCACGCCTGGCGGAAGCCGCTCATCGCGAAGCCCACGACCAGGAGCTGCAGGGGGATGATGATCGCCGTCAGCAGCCCGAGCGTCACGTTGGAGATGGCGGGCTCGTTGAACCCGGCCTTGTCGCGTGAGAACCACTCGGGCGCGGCGACCCCGGCGAAGATGGCGAGGATGACCGCCAGCGCGGCGATCACCGGCAGCACGCCACGGTTCCACCGGATCACCAGGATGGCGGCCCCGACGTAGATGATGATGAAGGCGATGGTGACCGCCTGCATCCCCACCAGATAGTCCCAGCCGCCGACCATCACCACGGCGGTCAGGAGCGCGGAGATCAGGAGCAGGATCGCGATGACGAACCGCGTCGTCTTGTTCACCGCACCTTCGCGATTGGGGTGGGTGATGATCACGCCGTCAGGTGCCATGTCTGCGCAGCCTACAATCACCCACGGTCGCGCGCCATGGCTGCGAGCGCCGGAGCGCCAGCGGGCGTGGTGGAACTGGTAGACACGCCGGCCTTAGGAGCCGGTGGCCTCACGGCCTTGGGGGTTCAAGTCCCTCCGCCCGCATGTCCAAGCAGCGCACCCCGGCGGCCGTGCGTCGTACCCTCGGCCCATGCTCCGGTTCGTGTTGGTCGCGCTCGCCCTGCTGCTTCCCGGCGGCGCCGTGACGGCCGCCCCCGCGATGGCCCGCGTCGGCGATCCCTTCACCGCCTCCACCCGCCTCTACGTCGACCCCTCCGAGCCCGCGGCGCAGCAGGCCCGTGCCTGGCGCACCAGCCGCCCGGCGGACGCTGCGCTGATGGACCGCATCGCCACCCGGCCGGTCGCCAGCTGGCTGGGCGACTGGAACCCCGACGTGCGCAAGGACGCGGCGGCCCTGGCCACCAGGGTGCGCCGCGCCGGCGCGATCCCGGTCGTGGTGGCCTACGACATCCCCCAGCGCGACTGCGGCTCCTACTCGGCCGGCGGCGCGCACTCCGAAGCCGCCTACCGCGCGTGGATCGCCGCGCTCGGGCGGGGGCTGGGCCGCGGGCCCGGCGCCGTGATCCTCGAGCCGGACGCCGTCGCGGGCTGGGACTGCCTGGATGCGGCCGGCCAGGCCCGCCGTGCCCGCCTGCTGCGCGGAGCCATCACCACCCTGGCGCGCCGGCACCTGGCCGTCTACCTCGACGCCGGCAACTCGCACTGGCAGTCGCCCGCGGAGATGGCGCAGCGGCTGCGCAAGGCCGGGGTGCGCCGCGCGCGCGGCATCGCGGTGAACGTCTCCAACTTCCGCACCACCGAGGAGTCGCTGGCCTACGTGCGCGCGCTGCGGCGACTGCTGCCGCACCTGCACGCGGTGATCGACACGAGCCGCAACGGGCGTGGTCCGGCGCCGGGCGACCAGTGGTGCAACCCCTCCGGCCGCGGCCTGGGCACGCCGCCGACCGTCTCCCCGGGGATGGCGCCGCTGGACGCCCTGCTGTGGATCAAGACCCCGGGCGAGTCGGACGGCACCTGCAACGGCGGCCCGTCAGCCGGCGTCTGGTGGCCCGAGCAGGCCCTCGGGCTCGCCCGCCTCGCCGCTCGTTGAGGGAGGGCGCAGGATGACGGCGGCGAGGACCGCGCTGGCGCCGATCACCACGATGGCGGCGATGATCGTCACGTGCAGGCCGTCGACGAACGCCTGGCGGGCGGCGTCGAGCAGCGCGGTGGACGCCGCCTCCCCGAGGCCGGCCGCGATGTCGACGGCGCCGCCGAGCGACTCGCGCGCGTCGGCCATCGCCCCGCCCGGCACCCCCGGGATCCCGTTGAGGTTGGCCGCGTAGACGGCCGCCCCGATCGAGCCGAGGACCGCCACGCCGAGGCCGCCGCCCAGCTCGTAGGCGGTCTCCTCGATGGCCGAGGCGCCGCCCGCCGCGTCGGCGGAGACGCTGGAGAAGATCGTGTCGTTGGCGGCGACCAGCGCGATCTCCAGCGCGAAGCCGATCACCACGAACGACGGCCACATGAGCAGGTAGACGTCGTCGGTGCCCAGCCACAGGAAGGGCACGAGCGAGAGCGTGGTGGCGCCCAGGCCGCCGGCGATGACGCCGCGGGTGCCGATCCGCTTCAGCAGCCACGCCGCCGACAGGGCGCCGAACAGCGTGGCGATCATCAGGGGAATCAGGCGGATGCTGGCGGCGAACGGGTCCAGGCCCAGGACGAGCTGCAGGTACTGGGCGAAGAACAGCTCCAGGCCGACGAGGGCGAACATCGACAGCAGCACGCAGCCGACGGCGACGCTGAACGCGCGCTCGGAGAACAGGTGGATGTCCAGCAGCGGGCGCTCCTTGCCCAGCATCCGCCGGACGAAGAGCCACCACAGGACGGCCGAGCCGACGAGGGCCACGATCGCCACCGGCTCGTCGAACCCCAGGTGCGCCCCCTCCTTGATGCCCAGCGCCAGCCCCAGCACCGCGCCGCCGACCATCAGCACGGCGAGCGTGTCCCACGGCGGCGGGTCGCTGCTGATGCTCTCGGGCAGGATCCGGATCGCGAAGGGCAGCAGCAGCAGGAGCAGCGGCACGTTGATGAGGAAGACGGCGCCCCAGGAGAAGTGGTCGAGCAGGAAGCCGCCGAACAGCGGCCCGACCGCCGAGCCGGCCGCCATCACCGCGCTCCAGATGCCGATCGCCCGGACCCGCTCCTCGCGGTCGGGGAACACGTCGCGCACGATCGCCATCGTGCTCGGCATGATCATCGCGCCGCCGACCCCCTGCAGGGCGCGCGCCAGGATCAGCACGGGCGCGCTCCAGGCCAGCCCGGCCAGGGCGGAGGCCAGGCCGAACACGACCAGCCCGTAGAGCAGGATGCGCTTGCGGCCGAAGCGGTCGCCGAGGGTGCCCGAGGCGACCAGCAGCGGCGCCACCACGAGCGGGTAGATGTCGACGATCCACAGGAGCTGCACCGACGAGGGGTGGAGATCCTCGGAGATCGCCGGGGTGGCGATGTGCAGCACGGTCATGTCGATGACGACGATGGCCAGCGCGGCGCACATGACGCCCAGGACGGCCCAGCGGTTGTCCGCCGGCGGTGTGTCGAGGGCGTCGCTCACGGCTCCTCGTCCAGGACCTCGATGCCCAGGGCCGAGGCCCACAGGTCGGCCCGCTCCACGATCTCGGCCCACGGCATGGCGATGCCGCGCAGCCGGTCGACGCCCTGCAGCCCGTCCAGGCTCGTGCGCCGCAGCTCACAGCGGCGCAGGCGGGCGTTGCGCAGGTCTGCCTCCACCAGCTCGCAGTCCTCGAAGCGCACGGTGTCGAGCTCGGCGCCGAGGAAGTCCGACTGGTGCAGGATGCAGTCGTCGAACGTCACGCGGTTCAGCCGGCAGTGGGAGAACGACGCCAGGTCGATCCGGCAGCCGCGGAAGGTCACGTCGCGCAGCTGGGACTCCAGCAGCACCGTGCCGGTCAGGCGGCTGCTCTCGACGCGGACACGGTTGAGCTCGGCGCCCCGCGCCTGGAGGTTGGCCAGGTTGCATCCGGTGAGCGTCGCGTCCAGAAGCCGCAACCCCTCCAGTCGCGAGCCGGACAGGTCGACCCGGCGCAGGACGACGGACTCCAGTGCCACGCCGCGCGCCCGCTGGTCCGCCAGGTCCAGGTCGGTCAGCTCCACCTCGGCGTAGGTGGTCTCCTCGGCCAGCGCCGCCGGGGCCAGCGCGTCGAGCTGCTCGATGGCGTGGGGCGGCTGCGGCTGCGGGGGACGGCGGGACATCGCCTCACCCAAGCACAAACGCCGCTAGAGCCGGTAGAGCACGTGCTCCACACCGGCGTGCTGCAGCGGGCCGGCGAGCCGCAGGCCGGCCTTCTCCATGACCCGGCGGGAGGGGAGGTTGCCGGGCACCGTGAAGGAGACGACCTCCTCGAGTTCGAGCGCCCGGGCCTGCGCCACCGCCGCGCGTGCGGCCTCGGTGGCCAGCCCCTCGCCCCAGCGCGCCGGGACGATCGCCCACGGGAGCTCGACCGCGAAGCTCCCGGTGGCGGTCGTCCAGCACATGCCGCCCCGGCCGACGAAGGCGCCGGTCCGCCGGTCGCGCAGCACCCACGGGCCGTACCCGTGGTCGTCCCAGTGCGCGAGGTCGTGCGTGAGCAGGTCGCCAGGGTCGGCCGGCCCCATGGGGGCCAGCGGCGGCGGGCGCAGCCAGCGCTGCACGTCCGGTTCCAGCAGCAGCGCGGCGTAGTCGGGCTCGTCGGCGCGGGTGGGGCGCAGGCACCGCAGGCGGGCGGTCAGCGTCTCCTCGCCGGGTGGCACGACAGGTCAGCTCGTGAAGAGCAGGAGCACCAGCAGCCACAATCCCAGCATCGTGGTCACGACCGTGAAGCCGGTGAACCACTTGTCGTCAGGCGGGATCCGGCGGCCCTGTTGCAGCGCCTCGTCGATCGCGCGGCGGCGGGACATGCCGTAGAGGACGAACGCGCCGCCGAGCAGCACGAAGCCGACGCCCACCGCGATGTACGCCCAGTCGGCGGACCCGACCTTGCCGATCGTCGGGCCGAACTTGCCGATGCCGAAGCCGACGGTGATCGAGGTCAGGCCGCTGCGCCACCACGCCAGGAACGTGCGCTCGTTGGCCAGGTGGGTGCGCCGCGGCGCATCCCCCTCGCGGTGGAGCTCATGATCGATCTGGGCGGCTTCCGCTTCCGGGGTGGGCACCCATCCAGCGTATCCGGCGGTGTCAGGGCCTGCGGTACCCGAACGCCTGCTTGCCGCGGCCGGTCGCGGCGCGGACCATGTAGCGCGTCGCCTGCTGCTCGGACACCTTGACCACGACCACGTTGTCGTGGACCGCGACCCGGCGCTTGCCGACGATCACATGGTCGATCCCGTCGGGGACGAGCTGCACGAGCCGGATGCGGGGCTTCGGGCCCGAGGTCTTGCTGTAGAAGGCCAGACGGCCCTTGCGCGCCTTGATGACGCCGCGGCTCATGAACGACGAGCCGTAGTTGACGTAGACCTTGACGCCGACCACCGCCACGGCGGCGACTGAGCCGTCGCGCTGCTCGGCCAGGCGGCTCACGCCGCGGAACGCGGCGGTGAGGTCCGCGTCATGGCTGGTGTCGACCGGCTGCTTGAGGATCGCGAAGGACGAGGCAGCAGACGGTGCGTCGGCGGCGGAGGCGAACGCGGCCCCGGCGGCGAGCAGGACGGTCATGACGACGGCGACGGCGAACGGCTTCATCGGGGCTCCCCACGGCGTGGACGATCCGGCGGACGAAGAAACGCTACCCGGTGTCGCGGTCGCGGTCGCGGTCGCGCCGCATGCGGCTGATGCCGGGCCGACGGTGCTCCGGGCGCTCCGGGTATCCTCCGCCGTCGTCCCCGGGGGACTGGTGTAACGGCAACATAGGGGTCTCCAAAACCCTTGCTCGAGGTTCGATTCCTCGGTCCCCCGCTCTCGCCGCGCAGGCGACCCTTTGCCGCACTGCGGGTGAGTACGGAAGGCGCGCCCGGCGGTCACTGAGATCCTTTCCCGGTGCAGCACCATCTCTCGACGACCGGAGCGGCCGCATGAGCACGGCAACCCGAACCGCCCCGGCCCGGGGCGGGATCGTGCTGGCCACGCTGATCGTGGTCGCGGGGGTGGCGAATCTCAACCTGTCGGTGGCGAACGTGGCGCTGCCCGACGTCGGGAAGGCGCTGGACGCGAGCCAGACCGGGCTGAACCTCGTCTCCATCGGCTTCTCCCTCGGCCTGGCGATGTCGGTGCTCTACCTCGGGGCCCTCGGCGATCGGCACGGCCGCAAGCTCATGCTCGTCCTCGGCATGGCGCTCTCCATCCCGGCGAGCCTGGTCGCGGGGTTGGCCGGATCCGTCGAAGTGCTGTTCGCCGGCCGGCTCCTCGGTGGCATCGCGGCCGGCATGGCCTATCCCACGACGCTGGCGCTCATCACCGCCCTGTGGGCCGACGGCCCCAAGCGCACGCAGGCGATCGCGCTGTGGTCGGGACTGGGCGGGGCGATCATGGCGCTCGGCCCGCTCGTCGCGGGCGCCCTCCTCGAGCACGTCAGCTGGGGCTGGGTGTTCCTGGTCACCGTGCCGCTCGCCGCGATCGGGTTGCTCCTGGCGCTGCGGTTCGTCCCGGCGCACGTCGGCGAGACGACGGAGGACGTCGACAACTTCGGCGGCGTGCTGTCGGTGGTGCTCATCGGGGCGCTCGTGCTGGCGATCAACTTCGCGACCGTCCCCGGAGCGGCGACGACGGCCGCCGGGCTCGGCGTGCTGGCCCTGGCGACGGGCGTCGCGTTCTTCCTGCGCCAGCGGCGGGCCCGCAACCCCATCTACGACCTGCACGTCGCCGGTCGCCGGGTCTTCTGGGTCGCGGCGGTCGCCGGGATGATCGTGTTCGGGGCGCTCATGGCGACGATGTACGTCGGCCAGCAGTTCATCCAGAACATCCTCGGCTACTCGACCTTTGAGGCCGGGGCGGCGATCCTCCCGGCGGCCGTGATGATGGCGCTTGCGGCCGCGCCCTCGGGGAAGCTCGTCACCCGGTACGGATCGCGCCTGACGCTGCTCCTCGGCTTCTCCAGCTGCCTGCTCGGGTTCCTCCTGATGCTCGTGCTGTGGAAGGAGGGCACCCCGTACTGGCAGGTCGGCATCGCCTACGCGCTCGTCGGTCTCGGCGTCGGCCTGGCGATGACGCCCGCGTCGCGCTGCCTGACGGGCAGCGTGCCCGTCCGGCGGGCCGGGATGGCCTCGGGCACCGCCGACCTGCAGCGTGACCTCGGCGGGGCGATCATGACCTCGATCATGGGCGCGGTGCTGACCGCCGGCTACGCCACCGCGATCGCGGCGCAGGTCGCCAGCTCACCGCAGCACGCGCAGATCACCGACAAGACCGAGAGCGCGCTGCAGAAGTCGTTCTCGAGCGCCGACGCGCTCGCCGCGAGCTACCCCCAGTACAAGGAACAGATCATCGACGCGGCGAAGACGTCGTTCCTTGAGGGCGCCAACTGGGCGTACGGGGCCGGGATCATCGCCACCGCACTCGGCTTGCTGCTCGTCCTCCTCATGTTCCCCGGCGCCGAGCGGGAGCGCGAGCTCGGAGCGAGCTACGCCGCCGAAGACGAGGCGGGAGCGCTCGCGCCGGCGGCGACGCCGGGGCCCGTCGCCCCGCCCGCCACCGCCTAGCGACCGCCGCCGCGCCAACGGACCGGTCTTGGTCGAGCGGTCACGTCCCGGTGCCATAGTGGTGGGGATGGAGGTCCAGACCATCGCCCGGCCCGCACGGGCCCGCTCGTCCTCCGCGTGGTCCCGCGCGCATGCCCGGCGACTGCTGTGGCGGGCCGGCTTCGGCGCCACACCCGCCGAGCTCGACCACTGGGCCTCCCGCGGCCGGCAGGCGACGATCGACTGGCTCGTGGCCGGCGGCCGCGGCCCCCACGGCACCCGCAAGATGGTCGGTGCCGCGCCCCGCGCCGACGGCAAGGCACTCGACCCGCTGAACGAGTGGGGG
Source organism: uncultured Solirubrobacteraceae bacterium (assembly GCA_964642225.1). Lineage (GTDB taxonomy): Bacteria > Actinomycetota > Thermoleophilia > Solirubrobacterales > Solirubrobacteraceae > JBBQCW01. Next base: position 12,110 of record CAZXNX010000008.1, read on the forward strand.
CACGACCGCCTGTGGTGGCTGGACCGCATGGTCCGCTCCCAGCGCCCGCTGGTGGAGCGGATGACGCTGCTGTGGCACGACCACTTCGCCACCGCCGCGCAGGACACGCCCCTGATGCTGGACCAGAACCGCATGCTGCGCCGCGGCGCGCTTGGCTCCTTCCCCAACCTGCTGCTCGGCGTCACGCGCGACCCCGCCATGCAGTCGTTCCTCTCCCTGGTCGACTCCGACAAGGTCGAGCCGAACGAGAACTACGCCCGCTAGCTGATGGAGCTGTTCACCCTCGGCGTCGACGGCGGCTACACCGAGCGCGACGTGCGCGAGGCCGCCCGCGCGCTGACCGGCTTCCAGGGCATCTGGAAGGAGGGGCAGCCGCTGCGCACCCGCTACGACCCGGACGCCCACGACGGCGGGGTCAAGACGATCCTCGGCCAGAAGGGCCGCTGGGACTACCGGGACGTGCTGCGAATCGTGGTGGCCCAGCCCGCTCACGCCCCGTACCTGGTGACCAAGCTGTGGAGCTACTTCATCGGCGACGACGGGCCGAGCGCCGCCACCCGCCGGCGCCTGTCGCAGGTCTACGTGCGCTCCGGCCACCGCATCGCCCCGGTCGTGCGGGAGATCCTCGCCTCGCCCGCCCTCTACCGCGGGCTGGACCGGCCCGCGATGGTCAAGTGGCCGGTCGTCCACATCGCCGGGATGCTGCGCCAGACCGGGCGACCCGTCGACACGCGCGCATGGTCGTGGCTGCAGGAGGAGATGGGGCAGGGGCTGTTCGACCCGCCGTCGGTGGCGGGCTGGGACTGGGGCACCGCGTGGATGTCGACGGCCTCGATGCACGCCCGCTTCGTGGCCGCGACCTACATGTGCAGCGACGCGCCGGTGGAGGTCGGCAAGCACGACGCCTCGGTCACCTGGTCCTCCCGCGAGCACGTCGCCCACGCCCGCAGGGCGACGGGCGACCCGTGGACGTCGGCCGCCACCGACGCCCAGTTGCGCCGCCTGGCCCGCGAGTTCCTCGCCGCCGGGCGCACCCGTGACGGCCAGACCCCCGAGTACATCGCCCGCCTCACGCAGGCCGCGCTGCGCCACCTCCTGCTCTCCGGCCCCGACGCCCAGCTCTGCTGATGGCCGCCCGCCCGAACATCCCGTCCTGCCGCGGCTGCCGCGACGCCGACGCGGCCCGGCGCAGCCTGCTCGATGCTCCCGTCTCCCGCCGCCGGCTGCTGCAGCTCGGCTTCGGCGCGGCCGTCTCGGTGTACGCCGCGCGCGCCCTGCCGCAGGACGACGTGCTCGCCGCCGCGCAGGCCCAGGCCGCCGCGGCGCCGGATGCGCCCGTCCTCGTCAACGTGTTCCTGCCCGGCGGCATGGACCTCCTCGACACGCTCGTCCCCGCCGACCATGGGCGCTACGCCGACCTGCGCGGCGGGGTGGCGGTGACCGACCCATTGGCGCTGGCCGGCACGGACGTCGGCGCCCACCCGGCGCTCGCGTCAGGCCTGGGCGGCGGGCTGGCCGGGCTGTTCAACCGGGGCCGCGTCGGCTTCCTGCCCGGCATCGACTACGCCAACCCCAGCCTCTCGCACTTCGACTCGCGCCACTTCTGGGAGACGGGGCGCATCACCACGGCGCCCGGGGTGGGGTGGCTGGGGCGCTGGATCGATCGTCACGGCAGCGCGGACAACCCGTTCCAGGCGATGTCGCTCGGCTCGACGCTCTCGCCGCTGCTGCGCGGCACCGCGCGCCCCGCGGCGGCCGTCTCCTCGCCCGGCGACGCGCAGGCCTGGGTGCCCAACGTGTGGGGGGAGTGGGACACGCGCTACCGCGAGCACTGGGGGGCGGTTGCCGCCCACCATCCCGCCGGCGACGGCCCGCAGGCGGTGTACGCCGCGGCACGGCAGTCCCAGCAGGTGGCCGCGGCGCTGGCGCCCTACGTGCAGGAGGAGGGCAAACCGGACCCGCTGGCCAGCCCGGTGGCGTGGCCGGCCGCCGAGGGGGAGGGCGGCTCGGACTTCGCCGAGGAGCTGCGGATGCTCGCCGCGCTGCTGGCCCAGCCGCTGGGCATCCGCACCGCGACGGTGGAGGCGGCCGGCGACTTCGACACCCACGACGACCAGAAGGCCACGCTCACCCGGGACCTGGCCAAGGTGAGCACTGCGCTGGCCGCCTTCCAGGCGGATCTGGAGGCGCGAGGCATCGCCGACCGGGTGCTGACGATGGTGTGGACCGAGTTCGGCCGGCGCCCCGAGGCCAACGCCTCCGGCGGCACCGACCACGGCGCGGGCGGGCTGGCGTGGGTGATGGGCACCCGGGCGCGGTCGGGCATCCTCAGCCCCTATCCCGACCTGCGCGCCTTCGACCGCGAGGACAACCTGCAGGTGACGGTCGACTTCCGCACCGTCTACGCCAGCGTGCTGGAGCAGTGGCTGGGCACCGGCGCCGACGAGGTGCTGCCCGACGCGAAGTCGGTCGGGCGGCTGGCGGTGGTGGCATGAGGGGCCTCGCCGCGGCGCTCGTGGTCATCGGCATGCTGGCCGCGGCCGGCTCCGCGCACGCGTCGACCGCCGTCGGCCTGGGGATGCGGGAGTGGTCGATCGCGGTCTACCGCCCGACGGTCACGGCCGGCACGGTGCGCTTCCTCGTCACCAACCGCGGCGAGGACGCCCACAACCTCCGCGTCCGCGGCCCGCACGGCTACCGCAGCGCGGTCAGCGCGGACGCCGCTCCCGGAGGCGGGCGCATCACCCTGCGCACCCACCTGACCCGCCCCGGCCGCTACACGCTGCTCTGCGTCAAGCCCGGCCACGCGCAGCTCGGCATGCGCGCGGTCATCCGGGTGCGGAGCGGCTAGGGGTCACGCCTACTTCGCCGCCGCGTTCAGCACGATCGCCCGGTCGCTGACCTTCGATCCGGTCCTCACCACGGCGACGACGGACAGGGTGCCCTTCTTGGCGAGTTGGGCGCGGCCGGTCTTGTTCAGCTTGAGCCTCACCTTCGCCTTCCTGCCGCGGACCCGGAACTTCGCGCTGCCCAGCAGCGTGCCCCTGCGCCGGCTGGCGGCCGTGGTCTTGGCCACCCGCGCTGCGGCGGTGGCCCGCGAGGACTTCGAGGAGGCGATCAGCCGGTACTCGAGCGTCCCGGCGCACGCCTTGGTCGTGGCCGCGCAGGTCACGGTGGTCGGGCTGACAGAACCGGCCGGGGTCACGGTCAGGGGCTTGCTGCTCGTCACACTCGGCGCGCCTGCCGGCACCGTGCGGCGCTGCGTCTTGATCGTCGGATGGCCGGGGATGTCGGCTGCGCAGTGCAGCGTCGAGCCGATGTCGGCCGCGGTGACGTAGTAGGCGCCGACGCCGAGCCGACGGCCATCGCGGCTGATCGGGCCGCCGTCGGGACGGCCGTACTCGGCCGGAAATCCGTTGCTCTGCGTGCAGGTGACGTAGTCACCTTCGTACGCCGGGTCGGGACCGCCGATGGTGGCGCTCGTGTACGTGGATGGCGTCCGGTAGTTCGCCCGGAAGGACAGGCCACTCGGGTCGACGGCCCGGCCATGGGCGGAGGCGGTAACCGTGATCTGGGTGGTCATGAAGCCCGCCACCCGCACGTTGGCCAGCAGTTCGGCGGACGAAATCGACAGTCGCCCGGTGATCCCGTCCAGGAACGTGGCGTTGGCGAACAGCGATCCGATAAAGCCGTTCGCCGTGGGGTATGGGCGGTACCACGACTGGTACGGCATGGAAGTCTGCCGCTCGAAGCAGTTCCAGCCCCGCTGCCCGCACAACGAACTCGTGACATTGAATCCGCTGGTCCAGCGCACGGTCTTCAGCACCTCGCTCGGCCGGTCGAAGCCGACGGGCACCGAGCGCAGGACGTTGATTCCCGGGCCGGCGGGAAGCGTGATGTCCGCGACGGCGCGCCTGGGATCCCCGTTCTCGTGCTCGCACTCCTGGCAGATGACGGGCTGGGCGTCGGGGTCGTCGTCGGTCATGCCCACCGGCGCATCGAGCGTGCCGCGGGCGGGCCCCGACGCGACGTTCACCGAGAGCACCCACGGCTCGAGGTCCTCCTCGTCGGCGAGGTCGTCGACCGGTGTGAGCGTGATCGTGCCCTGGGTCTGGCCGGCCGGGATCGTCGCCGTTCCGGCCGTCGCGGCCCAGTCGCCGGTCAGGCTGGTGTCGCCGCCGGCCAGGGACCAGCCGAGGGTCACTGGGGAGGAGGCGGGGAAGGGAAGGCCGACGACCGCCGTGACCGGTCCGCCGCTCTCGGGCACCGGGCTGGGCGGTGCCTGGGCCAGCGCGATCGGGTCGGGCAGGTCGGTGTCGTGGATCGTCAACGTCGCGGTGGCGGTGCCGAGCGGGAGCGGGCCGGTGTTGATCAGGGCCAGATCCGTCGTCTCGTCCGGCTCGCCACGATCGTCATCCGTGATCGGCACATCGACCGTCGTGCTGCGGGCCGGGGGGACGATGGTCACCGGCTGCGACACCGCGGTGTAGTCGCCCGGCGCATGGGCGGACCCGTCGCTCGTGTCGAGCGTCACGCTCGCCGTGCGTTCGGTGAGGGAGCCGTCGAGCTTCACCGTCACGTGGGCCACGGCGCCTGGGCCCTCATCGACCTGCGAGTCGATGACCGATACCGTCGGCGCCGTGTCGTCGTCCGTGATGGTGCCCGTCCCGGTGGCATCGGCCAGGGTGGCGCCGTCGGGGTCGCTCAGGTGCACCAGCACGGTCTCGTCCGCCTCGTCGATCACGTCACCGAACACGGGCACCTTGATCGTCTTGCTCGTCTGGCCCGGGGCGAAGGTCAGCGTCGACAGCGAGCGCGACGCGAAGTCCAGGCCGTCTGCGGCGGTGCCCGGGTCGACGGCATAGTCGACCGTCACCGGATGGGAGCTGGGCGTCGCGAGCGTCACGTGGAACGACACCTGCACCGACCCGGCGTTGCCCTCGGTGACGGTGGCGTCCGACGCCGACAGCTCGGTGGGGTCGGGGTCGATGACGATCGCCCGGTCCAGCGTCACCTGGTTGAACGCATCGTCCATCACCCGCAGGCGGACGTGGTGCGTGCCGGCAGTCGCAAAGTTCGTGGTCACCGGGCTTCCCGTGCCGTCGTCGAGCTGGCCGTCGTCGTCGAGGTCCCAGTCGGTGGCGGTGATGGTGCCGTCGTCGGTGCTGGTGCTGGTCAGCGTGACGGTGTCGCCGGGGCGCGGGGCGGCGGGGCTGATGGTGAACGAGGGCGAGGGCGCGCCGTCCACCACGGTGACGGTCGTGGTGGCCACGCCGGTGGCGCCGTCGTCGTCCGTGACGCGCATGCGCACGACGAAGGAGCCGGCGGTGGCGAACGTCCGGCCCGCGGTCGTGCCGACGGCGTCGCCGTAGGTGCCGTCGCCGTCGAGGTCCCAGGTCGTGGAGGCGACCGTGCCGTCCGGGTCGGTCGCGGTCGAGGTGAAGTCGACCCGCGTCCCACGGGACACCGCGCCCGTGTGGCTGGCGGTGAAGGCGGCAGCGGGCGGATCGGTGCCGACGTAGTGGACCGTGTGGGCGTCACCGGTGGAGACCCACGCCCCGCCGTGGTCGTCGGACTCCACGTCCATCACCTGGCTGGGGATCGACGCGATGCCCCGTGACGTGCCGTTCGCGGCGATGCGCTGGGCGGTGTTGTCGCCGCGCCACGTCACCCAGAAGCCGCCGTCGCCGGTCAGGGAGAGCCCGAACGGGTTGGTGTGGGTGCCCGCCCCGGTATAGACCACGGTCCGGTTGTCCAGCCCGGCGTCGTAGCGCACGACGGTGCTGTCGTCGTAGTTGACGACGTAGACGTTGCCGGTGGACTGGTCGACCTCGATGTCCTGGGGGTGGACGCCAGGAAGGATGGTGCGCACGACGCTGCCGTCGGCGGCGAACCGCACGATCTTGCCGCCGGACCCCGCGCCGACGCCGTAGGTCTCCTGCGTCGCCTCGTTGACCGCGACCGCGATGCCTTCGTTGAAGTCCCCGGTGAAGCTGGTCGTGCCGAAGGTCAGCAGCGGGGTGCCGTCGAGCCCGAACTTCTTGATCCCGTAGCCGCCGTGGAGGTGGCCGTAGACGCCGTAGATGACGTTGTGGACGTGGTCGACTGCGATGCCGTGGCTGACGTCCCCCATCGCGATGGAGGCTTGTTGCGCCCCGCCCGTCGTGTACCGGTCCAGGGTGCCCCGGGGCCCGATCGAGGTCCACACGTCGCCATTGGCGTTCAACGCAAGCCCGTTGAAGATCACGACCTCGCCGCAGCAGTTCACGCCGTCGTCGGCGAACTGGGCCTGCAGGCCGAATCCCTGCGCTGCCGCGGGCGCGGCCAGTGTCGCGAGCAGGACCACCAGGACGGCACGTCGCACCATGCGCATGTCCCGACCGTGCCAGCGGCCCCGTGGCGCCGCTACGGGGTGGTACCGAAGTCTTTTCCCGGGTCGCGCCGGTTTGCCCTGGACGGTGCGGGCGGCAGATACTTTCGTGTCAATGGGGGACGTGACGCTGGTCCAACGCAGCGAGGAGCTGCGCCGTCTCGATCGCGCGCTGGTGGAGGCGGCGGCCGGGGAGGGCGGCGTGCTGGTCCTGCAGGGGGTCAGCGGCATCGGGAAGTCGGCGCTTCTGCGCTCGGCCACCGCCCGCGCGACCGCGGAGGGGATGACCGTGCTGCAGGCCTACGGCGGGCCGCTGGAGGCAACGACGCCGTGGAGCGTGGCCCGGCAGCTCTTCTGGCCGGCGCTGGCCGGCGACCCCGCGCTGCGCGATGACCCGGCCCTGGCCGGGCTGCCCTTCGGCGACAGCGAGCCCGAAGGACCGCCTGGGGACCGGCTGTTCGGCGGCCTGCACGCGCTCTACTGGCTCACGGTCCGCCTGGCTGAGCGCGCGCCGCTTCTGCTCGCCGTCGACGACGCCCATCTCGCCGATCCACCGTCGGCGCAGCTGCTGGCCTTCCTGGCCCGTCGCGTGGGCGGCGTGCCGGTGCTGCTGCTCGTCGCCGGTCGGCCGGGGCGCGACAGCACCGATGGGCCGCTCGCGCCGCTGACGGGGTTGCCGCAGACCCGCCTGGTCGAGCCGGCGCCGCTACGGGAGGAGGCGGTCACCGAGGTGCTGCGGGCCGCCGGCGCCGACCCGTCGCTCGCCGCGGCGTGCCGTGAGGCCACCGGGGGCACACCCTTGTTCGTGCGCGAGGTGGCGCTCGCTCTTGCGCAGGACGACGACCCGGGCGCCTCCGCCGAGGATCGCGTGCGCCGCGCGGCCTCGCCCGGGGTGGCGCGCGCCGCCCTGGCCCACATCGCCGAGGCGGGCCCCGAGGCGCTCGCCTTCGCCAGCGCCCTGTCGGTTATCGACCTGGCCCCGGACACCGACCTCGTCGCGCGGGTCGCGGGCCTCGACGGACGCGCCGCCGCCGAGACGGCCGACCGGCTGCACGCCGCCGGGCTCGTCCTTCCCGGGCCCCCGCTGCGCTTCTCCCACCCGCTCGTGCGCGACGCCGTCCACACCGGGCTGCCGCCCGCCCGCCGGGCCGAGCAGCACCGCGCGGCCGCGATGTTGCTGGCCGCCCGCGGTGACACGGGCGTGGCCGCCGCCCACCTCGTCGAGGCCGGGCCGGGC
>CAZXNX010000009.1:0-19540 GCA_964642225.1 uncultured Solirubrobacteraceae bacterium
TGATGATGCTCGATCACTACCAGCAGACGAAGAACCTCCTCGTCAGCTACGACCAGAACGCGCTCGGGTTCTTCTGATGCCCGAGCCGTCCGGCCCGCCGCGCCTGACCGCGACGCCCCGCGCCGCGGAGACGGTGCGGCGGCTCACGGCGGCCCACGGGCCGCTGGTGCTGCACCAGTCGGGGGGCTGCTGCGACGGCAGCTCCCCGATGTGCCTGCTGGCGGCGGAGCTGCCGCCCGCCCCCTCCGACGTGCTGCTGGGGGAGGTCGAGGGCGCGCCGTTCTACATCAACGGGGACCAGGACGCCCGGTGGGGACGACCGACGTTCGTGCTCGACGTGCTCGACGGCGCCGCCACGAGCTTCTCGCTGGAGGGCGCCGAGGGCGTCCACTTCGTCGCCCGGGCTCCGGGCGTCTGCTGATGACACCAACGCTCGTCGTATCCTGAGCGCATGTCGACCATCGTCGCCTGCCCGCAGTGCGCCCGGCGCAACCGGATCGGCGCCGTGGTGTCCGGGGTCCCACGCTGCAGCGTCTGTCACGCGAACCTTCCGTGGGTCACGGAGGTGGCTCCGGCGGACTACGATGCCGAGATCTCGGCGTCCGTCCCGGTGCTCGTCGACTTCTGGGCGCCGTGGTGTGGGCCGTGCCGGATGGTCTCCCCGGTGGTGGAGCAGATGGCGGCCGAGCAGGCGGGGCACCTGAAGGCGGTGAAGCTGAACGTCGATGAGGCGCCGGCCATCGCCGCCCGGTACGGCGTTCAGGGCATCCCGCTGCTCGTGCTCCTGCGCGACGGGACCGAGGTCGACCGGCTGGTGGGTGCTGTGCCTGCCGATCGCATGCGGGCATGGCTCGCCCCGCACCTCGCCGCCCGCTGATCACCCACTGGCAAACTGGACAACTCTTGCAAGAGTTGTCCAGGTCGTAGATACTGCCCGCATGCCGACCGCCACCCGCCCGTGATCCGCTCCGCCATCGTCGTGGGCGCCGGCTTCGGGGGGATCGCCGCCGCCATCGCCCTGCGTCAGGCCGGCGTGCGGGACCTGACGATCCTGGAGCGCGGCGCGGCCGTCGGGGGCGTCTGGCACCACAACACCTACCCCGGCGCCGCCTGCGATGTCCCGAGCCACCTGTACTCCTACTCCTTCGCCCCCAACCCGGACTGGGGGCGGCGCTTCGCCACCCAGCCCGACATCCAGCGCTACGTCGAGGACACCGCGCGCCGGTTCGGCGTCCTGGACAGCGTGCGCTGCGCCACCGAGGTCACGGGCGCCGCGTGGGACGCCGAGCAGGAGCGCTGGGAGGTGCAGACGAGCGCCGGGCCGCTGTCCGCCGACCTCCTGGTCGCGGCCTGCGGCCAGCTCACCCGCCCGGCCATCCCGCACGTGGAGGACATCGACGCGTTCGCCGGCCCGGCCTTCCACTCCTCGCAGTGGCGTCACGACCTGGACCTGCGCGGCCTGCGCGTCGGCGTGGTGGGCACCGGCGCCAGCGCGATCCAGCTCGTCCCGCAGATCCAGCCGCTGGTGGCGTCGCTCACCGTGGTGCAGCGCACGCCGCCCTGGATCCTGCCCAAGTTCGACCGCGCCTACCGGCCCCGGGCCAACGCCGCCTTCGCGCGGCTGCCCGCCCTGCAGCGGGCCGGGCGGCTCGGATGGTGGACGGCGCTGGAGGCCGGCATCGCGGGATTCGTCGGGCACGAGCAGGCGCTGGCGCCGCTCGCCGCGCTGTCGCGCGCCCACCTGCGCCGGCAGGTGCCGGACCCGCGGCTGCGCGAGCGGCTGACCCCGACCTACCGCATCGGGTGCAAGCGGATCCTCCTGAGCAGCGACTGGTACCCCGCGCTCTCGCAGCCCAACGTGGAGGTGGTGACCGCCCCGATCGCCCGGGCCCTCCCCGACGGCCTGGAGTTCGCGGACGGCAGCCGCCGGGAGCTGGACGTCCTCATCTTCGGCACCGGCTTCGCGGCGCGCGAGTTCGTCGCCCCCATGGAGGTCGCCGGCCGCGACGGCGTGACGCTCGCCGACACCTGGGACGGGCTGCCGCACGCCTGGCACGGCCTCAGCGTCCCGGGGTTCCCCAACTTCTTCCTCATGTACGGGCCCAACACGTTCGGCGGGTCGGGGTCGGCGGTGTACATGATCGAGAGCCAGGCCCGGCACATCGGCGCGGCCGCGCGGGTGCTGGGGCGCGGGCACGCCCGCACGATCGAGGTGCGCCCCGAGGTGCACGCCGCCTTCATGGCCGAGCTGCGCGAGCGCCAGCGCCGCACGGTGTGGGCCACCGGTGGCTGTTCGAGCTGGTACCTGGACGACGAGGGCCGCGACCCCACCAACTGGCCCGGGTACACGATCGAGTACCGCCGTCGCACCCGCGCGGTGGACCCGGCGGTCTACCGGGTGCGGGCGGCGTCCTCGGCCGCGGACTGACGCGCCCGCGCCCAGTTCGGCTCCGCGGGCGCGAATCAGGGTTTTGTACGTACGCCGGGCCTGTGACACCGCGTTACGGTTGCTGACACGATGTCAACAGAACAGCCCACGCCGCAGGCCACGGTCCTGCGGCTGGTGCCGGAGGCGGACCCGCCCGCCGACGCCGATCGCCTCAAGCGGGAGTTCGCGGCGATCGTCGCCCAGCTCGAGGAGCGCATGGAGATGTCGGACGAGCAGTACGCCGACGTGTGCGCCGCGATCGTGCTCGCCGGCTACCGCGGCCGGGCCATCGGCATCGAGGAGGCGGGCACCCCGCCGCCCGCCCGCCGCCAGGTGCCCTGGACCAGCGCCCGGGCGACCTGACGAAGAAGATGGGGCGTTCCGGAAATGAGTCCCAAGCCTGCCGTAGCGCGGGAATACGCTGGGTGTAGCGGGCGAGCGCTGACGGCTGTACCCAAGTTCTAAGGGCAGTCCACCCAACGATCGCAATTGGGTGGTCGTTTTTCGCTCTGCAATGCGGTTTTCTGGGAGAGTTTTGCCCAGTGGCCAGTTTCTGATTCTGCCCAACGCCTCGTTGTGTTCTCCGGCGTGGTGCGGTAAGTCCACCTATGACTGATCCGCGCCGTTCTTCCGAGGAGTTGCCCCCGTACGTGCAGGCTGCGAGCTATCGCTCAGCTGATCCGATCGCCCGCAGCATCGTGGGCCAGCTCCGCGATGCCAGCGAGCTCGACAGGCGCCTGGTGCACGAGGCCTGCGCGAATCGTCTGGGCTTGTCGAGCTCCGCGTTCGCGGTCGACCGGCGGGCGCTGGCGGTGCGCTCCCTGCGGGCATGGCAGTCGCGGCCGAGCGGCAAGTCATCCAAGCCGAAGTACGAGAAGTGGCGGCTGGGGCCGGATGCCCCGGGCTGGGTGATGACGGCGTCCGCGATCGCCCGGGCGTTCGACTCGTGGCCGGAGGCGGTCGCTGCAGCGTGGGGCACCCCGACCCTGGACCTCATCGCACTGCGGTCGATGACCCAAGGCCCGGACTGCACCCGCGAGGGGCTGATCCGGGCGCTGCAGGACGCTGCCGCGTTCTACGGCCGCGACTGGCTGATCTTCTCCAACTACGAAGCGTGGGCACGACAGGACATGGAGACGAACCCGGACAAGATCCACGCCTTGAGTCGCAATGCGTTCTCCAAGAAGGGCGGGTTCGTGAAGCTCATGCACGATGCTGGCCTGCGCCCGGTCAAGTCCGAGAGCACGTCCCACCTCACGCTCCCCGTCGAGAAGGAGGCTCCGTTCACGCGCTCCGATGGACGTGCGGCCGTACTGGCGGCGCAGGCCGAGCTCGAGGAGGTGGTCGCCGCCGGGACGCTCGCCCTGCGCGGCCTACAGCAGAAGGGCGTGGACGATCAGCGGCTGACCTCCAAGCGGTACCGCATCCTGCGGGCCGCCGGCCACACAGACCTTCCTGATCCCTGGCCGTCGGGATCGCAGATGGAGCGCTTGTTCGGCAACTGGTCCTCGGCCATACGAGACGCCGGCCTACTGGAGGGCGCTGATCTGGCCGAGGGGGTGCTCCGGCTGAAGCGGGCGGTCGATCCGGACCTCGCGTTGCTCCAGCTTCGCGTGATCCTCGATGGTCGCGGCGACATCACCGGCGCCCGCTACCAGGCGATCTGTGCGGCAGCGCCGACACCGGGCGGCGGGGAACGCCCGCTGGCAAGCCTCTCCTGGCTCAAGGGTAAGCACGGCTCGTTCGCGGAGGCCAAGGACAGGGCCAGGGCTCTGCCGCCTCCGACACCCGCGCAGCTACTTCAAGCGCATGTGGCCGACCAGGCTCTGCAGAGTGCGGATGAGAGGACTCCCGATGCCTGACATCGACGAGAGCACGCAGGCCCTTGACGCCAACGCCTCCCACCATCGCGCCAGCGGCGTTGGTCAGGCGCTCGCAGCAGTCATCGGAGCCCTCGATGAGGACACCGTCCGCGAGATCCACCGCATCATCGGCCACACACTCGCTGCCCCGTCCAACCAGGAGCTGCGCGAGGGCCGACTCGGTCTTCTGCTCGAGCTTGTCGTCGACGGCACGGGCGAGCTCATCACCCAGCCTGCATACGAACAAGCCCGCTCAGGACGTGCCGCGGCCGGTGAAGCCTGGACGTCGGCCGTGGCCATCACCAACGCCTACGGCGGCTGGGGTGAAGCCGTGAAGGCGGCGATGCGCCTGAACGCCGGTCGCTCGCACGGAGTCTCATCCGGCAAGACGGCCGTGAACGGGCAACGCACAAGGGCGTACTCGCGGCCTGAAGGGATCGCAGCGATCCGGAAGTGCGCTCGGTGGCTGGAGGGCAGGCCCCGAGCCGAAGAGTACGTCGACTGGCGAGCACTGGAGATACGGGCGGCGCGGTTGAATGGCAAGCCGATCCCACGCCTCCCCAGCATGAAACGCATCCGCAACCTGTTCGGCAGCTTCGAACGCGCCGCCGACCTTGCCGAGCGCCGAGGTTGAACCCAACGCGACGCCCTTCACCGGTGTCTACCGGCGGTCGCTACTCCTGCTGCCCCGGGGGAGTTCGGTTGATGACCACCAGCCGGGAATCGCCGAGCGTGGTGATCCAGTAGGCGGGAATTGCAGCCGCCGTAGCTACTTGATGATCATCTTCGTCTTCATCATCGCCTCGGCATCTTGGCGAGTCTGCACACGGATGCTCGCGTGTCCCACGAGGGCTCGGTCGTTCTCATGATGATCACGGTTGCGGGTCAGGTCGGTGGGAGTGGAAGTCGGTGTCCGCTCGTGGCATCAGCCGAGACCCGTCGCAGCCAAGCGTCAGGGGACTGCGGCCCGTGCACCGAATAGATGTCGGCGAACAGCCAGGAGTCGGGGTTCGCTGGGTTGTCGATCTCGTAGTCGTCCTTGTCCGGGTATCCCGTGATCTGCAAGAACAGATCCTCAATCTCCGCGTTGGTGAGCCACCTGTCTCGCTGCGTTGGCGGCATGTAGGTGACATTGCGCCCGATCGTGAACACCCAAAGGTCGTCGTCAGTCGTGGCCTGGAGGACCAGGGGCCACGGGTACCGGTTTGCCGCGCCTGCCGCGATCGCTGAGGCGTTGATCTCGAACGTCTCGAGGGCGCCGTAGATGGAGGCTGCCCACTCGTACGCGTCCTCGTCCGGGTGGTCACCCCACGGCCGCGTGGTGCACACCGCGGGTTGCCAGTCAGGATCGGTCGCCGGGTACAGTCGGCCAGCGGTCTGGAGGTCTTCTGCGTGTTGATAGCCCGCGTCGTGGGTGTCGCTGAACGACAGCAGCCACAACACAGCACGAGGCCGGTCCTGCCAACGGACGCCGCGGCCGATGCCGAAGTGATACGTGAAGACGTCCGCTCGTTCAGCTGCGGTGAACGTCTCGGTGTTCGACGACTGAGGGTCCTGCTCCTCGAGGAACTTGATGACGCCGCCGCTCGCGGTTGTGAGTGCCGGCACGTCCTCTGTCCAGCAGCGCATGGGCAGCCATCGGTTCAGCACGCGTCGACACTCTACGAGGCGGTGCGGCGTCAGGCAGGAGCCTCGGAGGCGTCGGCGCGGGCCTGAGCTCTGGCGCGCAGCCGTGCCTTACCCTGACCGGGTACGGGGGCGCGCTGCTGCTGCCCGAGTGCCTCTTCGATGGCGTCGCTGAGCCGTCCGACGATCTCGCCGGCGGTTTCCGGAGTGGAATGAGCGAGTTCGCGCGCGGCCTCGAGCTGGTTGCTGTAGGCGAGCGAGCGGAACTGCAGGTAGACGGCGAGCGCCTCTTCGACGATCTGACCCTCCCCCTTGTCCTCGTAGGCGGACAGGAGCTTGAGAAGCCGCTGGGTATCAGCGTTGAGGCGGATGCTCTTGGTGGTGCGTGTCTCAGCCATACGGAGAGCTTACATGCTTACATGCTTACGGGTCAAGGCCTTCGCATGAGGATCAGATGGTTCTTGAGATCTCGCCGCGAGCAGGCGAGATCAATCGAGACCCCGGCCCCGGCAGCGGTCGAGCAGCTGCAGGACGCCGGTGGTGAGCCCGATGGCGCCGGCGGCGATGGAGACGAACAGGTCGACGGTCGTGAGGTCCATGGCCTTCACGCGGCCTTGTCGTCGATGAGGACGATGCGCCGCCCGTCGGGCAGCCGGCCGTCCGGGTGGGCGGCGCGGATCTGCTCGGCGCGGGCCGCATCGCGGACCTGCCCGAGCGCACGCAACGCAGTGAAGAACGGGTCGTCGGCCCGGAGCTTCTTCTCGGCCTTGTTCTTCTGGTTGTAAACGGTGCTGGGGGAGACCCGCCGCCGGCTGGCCAGGTCTGCGACCGGGGTCTCATCGAAGTAGTGGCCCTCGATGACCTCCCGCTCGGCGCGGGGCAGCCGGCCGACCGCGGCGCGCACCGCCTGTGCGACGGCGTCGTTGTGGAAGAACTCGGCGACCACGCCGAACACATCGCGCATGTCCACCTGCGCCCGCCACTCCCGCATCCCGCGGCGATCGCGGGACGGCGGGCCCTCGGCGTGTTCGAACCCGGCGATCGCGCGCTGCACACGCTCGCCTTCCACGAGGCCGATGCTGTCGAAGCCGATCTGGGAGAGCTCGCCCTTGAGCTTGTCAAGTGCGCGGTGAGCGATGACCTCCCGCAGCCAGGGGAAGAAGTACTGCGGCGGCGGCGACGGGTAGCGGAACACCGCTTCGATCGCGCCCTCGCGGGTGACGTCTCGCATCTGCTCGCGGTCGATGTCGCGGATCATCCTGGCCTCCGCCCGGTTGCTCCAGCTCACGTCACGGGCCTGCGGGAACAAGCCGGACTGCACCCGCTCGAACTGACGGCCGACACTGCGCCGGACCGGCTCGAACACGAGCATCAGGAAGACGAGCAGGTGCTCGTTATCCCGAGGCGCACGGCGCACACGCTCGATCAGCGGCTCCAGGAAGCGCTGCTTCTGCTCGGCCGCCTGCATCCTGTCTATCCACGTCCACTTCTCGATCAGTTCCTTGACCGCCTGGCCGTGCGGGAGCCGCTCAAGCTCGATGCTCCGGCGGATGAGTGCAGCCGTCTGGTCGTCGTGGGGCCGGAACTCCTTCCGGCGCGCGGGCACGAACGAGAGCTCGCGGCTGTGCACCACGATCTCCTCCATGTCCTCGAGCGCCTGCTCCTGCTCTTCTTCGCGCACACGGCGCTGACTCGACGCGAGGTCAGGCCGCCAGCGGTTGTCGACGGTGCCATCGAAGTTGGTCATAACCGAACCACCTTTGTACGGGTGGGACCGGACTGGTTCCGGCCCTCACCCATGCAGAGCAGGGCGAATCTCTACTTCCCAACGTAACTGGCGCGTTAGCGCTCTCAAACGGCGAATCCCGCTCGGAGGGAGTCATGGGTCGGCTAAGACCCCGCGGGGCGTGTTCTTCCCGACGGCGGAGGGCGTCGCCTTGCGGTTGCCGGGCACGACGACGCACAGGATCTTCCGCTCAGGGGACGCGATGTCCGCGGCCTGCACGTCGACGACCCAGGCGCTGCTGTCCATGCCACGCACCGGTCCCAGGGACTTGTCCGATAGGTCCAGGACGGCCAGCACGCCGATGCGCACGCTCGTCGTGAGGTAGCGGTCCGTCTGGGCGATGTACGGATCGAGTTGGCCGACCGCCGCCGGCGCTGCATCGCGCTTGCATTCGATGACGATGCGGTCGGGGCCCAGCTCGACCAGGATGTCCACCCGGCCACCGGCACCGTGATGGCGGACTTCGGTGTTCACGGTGCCACCGGAGTACATGTGGATGTACTCCGCAAGCGTGTCGGCCATCTCGGCCTCCTTTGCTTCCGAGTCTCCCAGCCACTTGTACGCACCGCCGGCGGCGCTGAGTTCAGTGCGGAGCATCAGGGAGACAAAGTCCAGCAGGATGCCCACGAGCTCGGCGAACGCTCCTTTGAGGTGGCCCTCGTAGTCCGGATGCCCCGCGAACGCGGTCAGGATGGCGTCGTAGCGGTCAGCCCACTGGACGTCCCGGCCCTGCACGCGAGGGGCCCCAAACGCACTGAGCCGTGCAGTGACTTCGGTGAGTTCCTCATGGCTGAGGCGTTCGGCCAGTTGTTCCGCGGCTTTGGGTCCGAGAGCCGCACGCAGCGGATCCCCGGACCCTTCACCTTTTGGGAGCGGTGGTTCCTCGGTGATCAGGCTCTTGGCAAGTGCGAGGCGATCGGGATCCAGCGGCGTGGTGTCGATGACGCGCAGGAGCATCTGGCGCTGCGTCATGTTGCGGGCGAGCGATGCCTGCAGACGGGGAACGACGGCTCTCGTAGCGTCCAGTTCGCCGGGGACGCTGACGCGGACTGCTCGGCTCTGTTCGACGGCGTCGAGGACGAGGCCGATCACCGTGCCGCCTTCCAGCCACGTCTGCTCGTCAAGCTTGGGTGAGAGTTCGGCGGCCGTCTGGGCGAGGCGAAGCCAGGAGTTCTCGGAGGCTCGGCGAGAGAGCATCGGCAGGGCCTCCGGGCGCCCGTACAGGCCGCGCTCGGCAATAGCGTCTTCCGCTCGCTGCGATGCGGCGTTGATCGCATCTGCGGGTCCGCCAAGGTTGAAGCCGCGAATGGCCTCAAGGATCGCGCCCATGAACTCCGCGTCGACTCGGTCGGGCTCATCCTCGAACACTGCGGCGAACCGCTTCTGCGATTCGAGCAGGCCGGCCCGCAGCGCGTCGATGTCCTCTGCGTTGAGCGCGTCTACGAGCTGGGCATGGGCGAACTCCACCTGAGCGTCCGCGCCGACGTCCAAGCGAGCCGCAAGCTTCTTCAGGCACGTCGTCAGCGCATCCTGCAGGGTCGAGTCTGTCCAGTGCGCGTACAACAAGCCAGCGGATCGCGCTGCCTGCAGCGCGAACGCGAGGTCATCCTCGGACGAGACATCCCTCAGCAGAAGGGCAAGATCGAGCTTTACGTCGACTGCTTGGGTGAGCACCAGCGCGGTGAGCGCGTGTAGCGCCTCAGCGGCGAGGTAGCCGGTCTTCGCGTCGTCGTGCCTGTGCGCGTGCCCGAGCAGAACCTGGGCCAGGGATGCAGCCCGCTCGTCGCTGTCTGCGTGCGCGACTGCCTGCTCGAGCGCGAACTCGAACTCGAGAGGGTCATTGCACGCACGGAGTGCGGCGATCGGGTCCGGACTCTCGTTCACCACAGGAACTCACCGTGCGGGACGAACCGCACGTGCTCGGATTCGAGCGCGGCGGCCACTGCGTCAGTTCGTGTCGTTGCGATGAGAACCTGCAGGTGTTCGCTGTTGCTCGAAAGGACCGTGAGCTCCTTGAGCATCTCGTCGAGGTTCGCCTCGGCGAGTTCTTCGGCCGCCGGTGAGTCGATCACGATCAACCCCGGATGGCGCGCCGGCCCGCCCTTCTCGGCGACGCGAAGGAGCGCGATGACCGTGGCGACGCGAAGTCGCAGCTTCTCGCTTGAGGTCAGTTTGCTGAAGTTCTCCTGCACGGTGCCCTTCGTCACGGGGAGCCTTGCGGCCCGGTCGATCGAGAGCTCGGTGATGGACTGGAGGCCGAACCGATGTGCCATCTGCAGGATGTCGGTGCTCAGCGACGCCATGAGTTCTGAGTCCGCCATGCGGGACTTCGCTTCGTTCTGGGCCGCGGTCAGCACCTTCTCATCTCCGGTCTGGGGAACTTCGGATGCTGCCCCGTCAGTTCGCCGTTGTTGTTCCTCCAGCTTGCCCTCGAGTCGTGCGATGGCAACCTGTTTCTCGGCGCGGCGCCCGACGAGGCCGGGGTCGGGTTCGGCTGAGCGTTGCTCGATACGCGCGGCCGTTGAACGCTCACGGGCTCGCGTGGCCTGCTCCCGGGCCTGAACTGCTGCCTTCTTGACCTCATCGCGCTGGCGTTCGGCCTCCTGGACGAGCTGTTCGGCGTCGTTGATGGCGTACTCGGCGTTCTCAGTGGGCTGGTCGTGTACACGGCCGCACACCATGCACACGTTCTGCTTGACCTCGGCCTCTCGGCGCTCCTCGCCGATCCCAACCTCGCAGCGCGGGCAGAGCTCGGCTTTCAGCTCACTGAACACCGCTCCGGCGCTCACCGTCTCCTTGACGATCCGCAGCGCGCGGCGGCGATTGACGACGAGCGCTTCGGCGTCCTGTAGGTCCTGCGCCCGTGCTCGCTCGACGTCATCGGCAGCGAGCTGCTCTCGGGCGGCGTCGGTCACCGCGATGGTCAAGGCCGCGTAGGCATCCTGGGAGGTCTGCACTTCCGGCAGTGCGGTCAGCTCCGCCCGTGCCGCCTTGAGCTGCTCGGCGGTCGCCTCGAGGGCTGCAAGCGCGGCCTGTGCGTCTCTGGTGTTGCGTCTCGTCTCGTCTCGGGCTTCCTGCCGGATCTGGTTGAGCGCCAACGCCGCCTGTCGTTCGGTCATGTACCAGGGCAGGCCCAGGAAGACCTGCAGCAGCGTCCCGGCTTCCATCGGCGCGTTGCCGAGTAGGGCGTCCGATGACGGGTGCGGCAGGAATAAGGCTGGTATGAACGCCGTCCACCCGCTGCGCGTCTCGCGGCCGTCCTCTGAGCCCTGATGCTTCTGCCACCTCAGCAGCGGCCGCAGCGCGAGCCGCTCGAGCATGATCTCGTCCATGGTCGCCTCGAACGAGGCTTCGGTAAACGGTTGCGGATCGCCATCGTCGATCACCACCTCGCCAGCGAGGACCTCATCTGCTCCTGTCACCGACACGACGATCTTGGCCTGACCCAGCGTGAACCGAAGCGAGGCGGAGCGGATCATCGCCCGCACTGGCTTGACGATCTGATCGCGTCCCGACAGAAGCCAACGGATCACCCCGAGCACGCTCGACTTCCCGACGTCGTTGTCGACGCTGCTCAACGCCCAGACACCAGGTCCCACACGCCAGGAAAAGTCGAAGTCGTCTCTCGACGCGTTAACCCCGCTGAACTCGACAGCTTCGATACGGAGCCGGGGTGCACGCGGCGGCTCGACCCACGGCCGCACACCGTGTCGTTCGAGCACCTCTCCGGCGTCGGTGATGTCGACACCGGCTCGCCGGGCAACTGCTTCCACGAAGTCGGTCATCACGCGTCCTTGTCGATGTCTGAGAGCCGTTTGGTCACGGCCGCGTGCACGGGGGCGATCTCATTGCCCCAAGGGATGTCGCGGTAGCTGCTCAGCCGCTTCTGGTAGGCCTTGAGCTCCCCGCCGAACCGATCCCCTGCGACCTGCTTGACCCACCGGGCCCGCTCGACGTACCACGCAAGGTCCTCGAGCTTCTCGAGACGGTTGACGAGCAGGTCCTCGCCTGCCTTCAATAGAAAGAGATCGCGGCGACGTTGCTGGGCCGGCGGCCGGCGCACATCCCACGCCAGGGCGAGCGATCGGAGCAGCATCAGCGGTGCGTCCAGCTCGGCGTAGGCGCCGAACAGAAAGCGCAGCATCGGGAAGCGCCGTTCCCGGTCGGCGACAAGCAGCCGGGCCTCAGCGAGGAGCGCCGGATCGCCAGACTTGTCGAACAGGTCGAGCAGCTCGTACGCCAGGTAGTCGGGATTGCGCAGCCAGAAGTCGAGCGCTTGGACGCGGGACTCCGCCAGGATCGCGGCGACAGCATCCGGCCGCGGAGGATCGGGCGCTGGGCGCTCGCCAGCCACGTAGAGCAGAACGAGCAGGCGAACCGCATCCTGCTGCCGAGTGGTCGCTAGCGCGCTCAAGAAGGCCGACCCCCACGCCGATCGGCTCGTAACGTCGTCCGGTCGATGACGATGACGATCGCGGCGGCTATGCGAGGCACGAGCGGACCCTCTCAGAAACGCTGTTCGCTATGCAAGGAAGGGGCTATCCCCTGAGCTCCAGCAATCGTGCCGTGAACAACCGTCGGCTTCGTCCGTGCCGTTTGTGCAGCCGCTGGCTGCACAAACGCAGCGTCGGAGCTGCCGAAATCGGATTGTTCAGACAGCGACTGTACAAATGCGCAGTCAGCGACTGCGCAAAGTCAATCGACTGGAGCTAAGGGGATGGCCCCTTCGCTTCATTGGGTCCGCCGGTGCTCAACCTGCACAGTCGACGGCTGAGCCGTTGTAGCTGTGCGCGGGCCTCATCGCCGGGGAGCAGGTTGAGCGCCCGCGCCATCTCAACAGGGTCTCGGGCTGCGCGCATGGCGCGCTCGGCCGCCAGTCGAAGCACTTGATCGGTCCGACGCCGGGGCGGCCCGGGTACTGCTGGCTGGACGGTGTCGGGTTTGCAGGACACGACATCTACTCCCCGAGGCGCCCGAGCGCTTAGCCCGCTCCCTACGTGAGCGGTGGTGACCGCTCTCCCCTGGCCCTCGGGTGTTGCGTATACAAGAACCAGGTAATCCCGGCGAGGAAGAGGATGCCGGCGACGAAGAAGTTCAGGCGCAGCCCGAGGATGTGATGGGCCGGGTCCACTCGTAGGAGTTCCTCACCGATGCGTCCCAGGGAATAGCCGGCCACGTACAGTGCGAACAGGCCCGGCGGGCGGATCTGCCTCCGCCGGCCGAGGAGGACGAGCGCGCCGGCGAGCAGGAGGTTCCACAGGATCTCGTAGAGGAATGTGGGGTGGAACGTGGCGTATTGCGCGTAGCGGTCGGGCCGGTGGGAGGCGGCGATCTCAAGGCCCCACGGAAGCGTGGTCGGCCCGCCGAACAGCTCCTGGTTGAAGTAGTTGCCCACGCGGCCGATGGCCTGGGCCACGAGCAACGCGGGTGCGGCCGCGTCGAGGAATACGGGGATGTCAGCGCGGCGGCGATGCAGGACCCAGAGCCCGGCTGCGGTGCCTGCGGCGATGCCACCCCAGATGCCCAGGCCACCCTGCCAGACGGCGAACGGCCCCCACCAGTGGTCGGGGACCTGATCCCAGCTGGTGGCCAGGTAGTACAGGCGCCCACCGATCAGGCCTGCGGGAAAACCCCAGAGCGCCACCTCGTAGACGAGCGCGCGGTCGCCGCCCTTGGCCTCCCACCGCCGACTGGTGATGACGATCGCGGCGAGCACGGCTACGACGTACGTCAGTCCATAGGCGCGGAACAGCACCGGGCCGACGTGAAACCCGTTCGACGACGGGCTCGGAATGGAAGCGAGGAGGGCGTTCATGCGTGAGCGCCGTGGTGATCCATCGGCGCCACGGCCGGCCGTTGCGTCGTGAGCCAGAACAGCACGGCGAAGATGACGAGGCCGATGATGTTCAGAAAGAGCTTGTAGTCGACCTCGATGCTGCCGAAGATGTCGCTGGTGGTCGGCCTGACGGTCGGGATCAAGCCGGCGGTGCCGAACACGATGTCCACGATGAGGGCGGCGATGACCATCGTGACGAACATGAGCGCGGTGATCCTCATGGCGAACCGGGTGCCGTAGTACTTGCGGTAGGCGATGACGATCGGGATGACGATCAGGTCGGCGAAGAGGAAGGCGATCACGCCGGAGAACGAGATGCCGCCGCTCCACAGCACCGCGGCGAGCGGCACGTTGCCGACCGAGCAGACGAAGCTCAGTACCGCGATGACCGGGCCGATGAACGCTCCCCAGATGGTCTGCACGGGTGCCGGTGCATCCTTGAGGAAGAGGGCGTTGAAGAAGTCGTCGCCGAGCAGCGCGATGAACCCGGCCAGCACGAAGCCGACCAGGATCTCTTTGTAGAGCATCGTCCAGTCCCCGCGGAAGTTGTCGGCGACCCCGGTCCATGCGGGGCGGGACCTCAGGCGCGCGCGCCAGCTCATCGTCGCGGCGGCTGTGCCGTGCTGGTGCTCGTCGGCCTGTGCGGCCTGGGCGTGGACACGTGCTTCCTCTTCCACCTCCTTGGAGACGAATAGCCGCAGGGTGAGCGCCATGAGCACGATCATCACCAGGCCGCCCAGGTATTCGGCGAGCGTGAACTGCCAGCCGATCAGCAGCCACAGGATCAGCCCGAGCTCCCACACCAGGTTGGTGGAGGCGAACTGGAACGCGAGCATGGAGACGGCCGACGCGCCCTTCTGGAAGAGCGACTTGCCGATGGCGATCGCCGCATACGAGCAGGACGAGGACGCCGCCCCCAGCCCGGTGGCCACTGCCACCGGCTTGGCACCCGACCCCGACATGCCGTGCTCGATGCGCTCACGCGGCACCCAGGCCTGCACGATCGCGGAGATCAAGAATCCCAGGACCAGAGCCCACCAGACCTGGTAGGCCATCAGGAACGCGTTCCACAGGCCATCACCGATCGTGTTCAAGGCCGAGCTCACCGCATCAGCATAGGCCAATACCCTAGGTGGGTATAGAGTGGGTGACCATGAACCACTCTCCTGTCGAGCTCAGCTACTCCGTTCCCGGCGTGAGTTGCGAGCACTGCCGCACCGCCATCACCACGGAGGTCGCGGCGGTCGCGGGCGTGGGCGCCGTCGCCGTCGATCTCGAAGCCAAGCGGGTCACCGTGACCGGCGAGCAGGTCGATGACGCAGCGGTCCGTGCGGCGATTGACGAAGCCGGCTACGACGTGGCCTGATCGGCTCGCCATGTCCGCCACCGCCACCGAGCACATTGAGCTGCCGATCATCGGGATGACGTGCGCGTCCTGCGCCAACCGGATCGAGCGGAAGTTGAACAAGATCGACGGGGTCGCGGCGACGGTGAACTACGCCACCGAGAAGGCGAGCGTCGACTACGACCCGGCCACCGTCGAGCCTGCCGACCTGCTCGGCGCCGTCGAGGCAACCGGGTACCGGGCTGACCTCCCGTCGGTGGAGCCCCAACACCCTGCTGGCCACGAGCACGAGGATCCGGACGACCGGGCGACGGCCGAGCTGCGCCGGCGCGTGCTGATCTGCGCCGGCCTGTCCCTTCCCGTCTTCCTCATGGCGATGATCCCGGCGCTGCAGTTCGACAACTGGCAGTGGCTGAGCCTGCAGCTCGCCACCCCGGTCGTCCTGTGGGGCGCCTGGCCGTTCCATCGCGCGGCCTGGGCGAACCTGCGGCACGGCACCGCGACCATGGACACGCTCATCTCGATGGGCGTGCTCGCTGCCTGGCTGTGGTCGGTGTACGCGCTGTTCCTGGGCGACGCGGGGATGCCCGGCATGAAGATGCCGTTCCAGCTCGTTCCCGAGCGCGGAGCCGGGACCAGCGACATCTACTTCGAGACCGCCTCGGTCGTCACCACGCTGATCCTGCTCGGGCGCTACTTCGAGGCGCGGGCCAAGCGCAACGCCGGCGCCGCGATGCGCGCGCTCCTAGAGCTGGGCGCCAAGGACGTGGCCGTCCTGGACGACGACGGCACCGAGCACCGCATCCCGATCGAGGACCTCCACGAGGGCGACCGGTTCGTCGTGCGGCCAGGCGAGAAGGTCGCCACCGACGGCATCGTGGAAGAAGGCCGCTCGGCAGTCGACATGAGCCTGCTCACCGGCGAGCCGGTCCCCGTGGAGGTCTCCGAGGGCTCGGCGGTCTCCGGTGCGACCGTCAATGCCGGCGGCCGGCTCGTCGTCCGGGCCACGCGCGTCGGCGCCGACACCGCCCTGGCCCAGATCGCCCGGCTCGTGAACGACGCCCAGACCGGGAAGGCGCCCGTCCAGCGACTCGCCGACCGGGTCTCGGGCGTCTTCGTCCCCATCGTGATCGTCATCGCGCTCGCCACGCTGGTGTTCTGGCTCGCGGCCGGCGACGGTGCCGGCTTCGCCATCACGGCCGCCGTCTCCGTCCTCATCATCGCCTGCCCCTGCGCACTCGGGCTGGCCACGCCGACCGCCCTCATGGTCGGCACCGGTCGCGGCGCACAGCTCGGGCTGCTCATCAAGGGCCCCGAGGTCCTGGAATCCACCCGAGGCGTGGACACGATCGTGCTCGACAAGACCGGCACCATCACCGCCGGCCGCATGAGTCTCGCCGACATCACGCTCGAGCACGGCCTCGACCGGAGCGAGACCCTCCGCCTCGTCGGCGCACTGGAGGACGCCTCCGAGCACCCCATCGCCCAGGCCATCGCCAAGGCCGCCCGCGCCGAGCACGACACGCTGCCCGCCGTCGACGGCTTCGGCAACCAGGAAGGCCTCGGGGTCCAGGGCACCGTGGAGGGCCACGCACTCGTTGTCGGCCGCCCCGCCCTCCTGCAGCAGGCGGGAATGCCCCTGTCCCCCGCGCTCGTGACCGCCCAGCACGCCGCCGAGGCCCAGGGCCGCACCGCCATCGCCGCCGGCTGGGACGGTGCGGCACGCGCCGTGCTCGTCGTCGCCGACACGCTGAAGCCCACCTCCGCCGAGGCTATCGCGGCGCTGAAGAACCTGGGCCTGCGCCCCGTCCTGCTCACCGGCGACAACACGACGACCGCCCAGGCCGTTGCCGCCGAGGTCGGCATCGACGAGGTCATCGCCGAGGTGCTACCCGCCGGCAAGGTCGACGTCATCACCCGCCTGCAGGGTGAAGGCCGGGTGGTGGCAATGGTCGGCGACGGCGTCAACGACGCTCCCGCGCTCGCCCAGGCCGACCTGGGACTCGCCATCGGCACCGGCACCGACGTGGCCATCGAAGCCAGCGACCTGACCCTCGTCAGCGGCGACCTGCGCGCCGCCGGCGATGCGATCCGCCTCAGCCGCGCCACGCTGCGCACCATCAAGGAGAACCTCGGCTGGGCCTTCGGCTACAACATCGCGGCCCTGCCGCTCGCCGCGATGGGTCTGCTCAACCCGGTCATCGCCGGAGCGGCGATGGCCTTGTCCAGCATCTCCGTGGTGGCCAACGCCCTGCGCCTCCGGCGCTTCGACAGCCAGCGCACGACCGCGGCCACGGACTCGCCTTGACCAGGCGACCGACTCGGATGCCGCCCGCGCGGACGGCATCCGAGGGCTCGACGCCGGTTCAGGCGACCCGGAGCGTGTAGGCCACGGTGTGCACCTTGCCGTTGGTCTGGAACTGCAGGAACGCCCGGTAGTCACCAGCTGCCTTCAGATCCACATCGAACGTAATGTCCGGGCCGGACCCGCCGGTGGTTGTGGGGTGCACGTGCAGGTACTCCAGGGTGCCCTCTTGCAGCACGACCAGGTGCCCGAGGGTGCCGAGGTAGGGCTGCAGGTCGGTGACCGCCTGGCCGTTCCTGGTCACGGTGAATCGCACTGTCGAGCTCTTGCCCGCCTTGAGCGTCCCGGAGTGCATGGTGACCACGTACCCGTCGGTGGTCGCCTTCGTCGTGGGTGTGGGCAGCGGTTGCGCCTCGGCTGTCCCGGGCGCTGTCAGCGTCATGCCCAGGACGTGGCGCTTGCCGCCGGCGTTGAAGTCGCTGTACGCACGGTAGGAGCCCGCCACGGGCAGCGTCAGCGGCACGCTCCATGTGCCGTCGGCGGCCATCGTCGGGTGAACGTGCTGGTAGTGGGCGAGGTCCTTGCTGGCGACGATCAGGTGCATTCGCTTTGACTGATCGAGGCCGAACATCGTGACCGGCTTTCCGTTCTGGCCCATGATGCGAAAGCGGAAGACCTTTTTCTGGCCTGCCGGCACCATCATCGTCGTGGACATCATCGTGTAGCCGTCGGCGTGTGAGGACATGCCGGAGACCGTCCCGACGTTCTCCATGTCCATGGCCCCGGCCGACCCCTTGGAGCTCGTCGAGCCGCGCATCGTGGTGGTCGTGCTTGTCATCTGGTTCGGCGAGGTCATGCCGGGCATGTTCATGCCGCCCTGGCTGGTGTTGGAGTCGCTGTTCGTACCGCAGCCTGCAACGACGGCCGCGGTCGCGGCCAGAGCTGCGATGCCAGCGGAAACGCGTAGAGCGTGGCGCCTGTTGAAACGGTGCATTTGTGTTCCTTTCGGGAAGTGAATTGGCCAGCTGCAGACCGCGCCGCACGGAAGCCGTGCCGGCGAGGTCGTGGGGTGCAGCTGCGCAACTCAGAGCCGGAGCGGAACGGTGATCCTGGGAGGGCCGGCTCGTGCACGAGGCGTGACGCTGCCCACGGGCACGAGGGAGACCAACGGGACGAGGAAGCTTGCGGACGGACCGGAGATGAGGGGCCAGACACCGCGGCGTCGAACGATCACGCCGAGCAGCAACATGGGCGCCACAGCGACGCAGAACGCGATGCTGCCGTCCATGTGGCCCATGTCGGCCCCCATCGCGGGGGAGTGGTGGATGACGACCAGACTCGCCAGTGTGATCAGGGCGGCCATCACGGCGATCCGCCTGCGGTGGCGGCGCAAACGGCCGCGGATGTACATCGAACTCATCACAGGCGTCGGGGCGTCAGCCCCGTCGGAGCAGTCGGGCGACCGCGGCCATCATCTCAGCGGTCATCTCATCGCCATCGCCCTTGGTGACGCCTTCGGCGACGCAGTGGCGGGCGTGGTCGTCCAGCAGGCCCAGCGCGACTTTGTCCAGCGCCGCCTGGATCGCGGAGATCTGGGTGAGCACGTCGATGCAGTACCGGTCCTCATCGACCATCCGCTCCACGCCACGGACCTGTCCTTCGATCCGGTGTAGGCGCTTGGCGAGCTGGTCTTTGGTGGCGCTGTAGCCGCGTGTCACGCTGCTGCTCATCCCAGGATTGTATACCCCCGGGCTGTATCCAACGCCGGCAGGAGCGTCAGTAGCCGGTCGGGTGCCGGCGGACGTAGCTGCTGGTGCTGCTGATCGGCGGCCGCCAACGCGGTCCGCGCTTTCCCGAGGGGTCGTCGGCGGCGCTGGTGTCCAAGCGCAGTCCGGCGATGGTCACGAACGCATGGCCGGGATTGGTATAGATGGTGATCCAGCGACCCTTGCCGTTGGCGCCCCATCGCATGAAGCTTCCTGAGTCCAGCGGCGAGCGAAGCAGGTCACCTCCGTGCAGGGCGTAGGAGACGGTGCTCGAACAGTCGTAGCCGGCAGCCTCCTTGAAGTCGGCGTGCCCGCCCCCGTAGACATACGGCTTGCCGATCAGCTTGTTGCCGGCCCAGATCGCACGCTGTACAGCGGGCGGCGCGAGCTCGGGGGCGTAGGCGATCCCCTTGACGATCTTGCCCTTCGTGCCCGGCACGGTGCCGTTCAAGGGGTCCGGGGGCACGGTCTGGTTGGCCGTCGGGGAGGCCACCGCGCCGCCGGCGTGCGCGCCACCGGTCGTCGCTGCGCTCGCGGCCAGTGCGCTCGGGGCGAGCACCAGGCAAGACGCTGCGATCAGGATGGG
>CAZXNX010000010.1:0-17885 GCA_964642225.1 uncultured Solirubrobacteraceae bacterium
GTCCAGCCTGGCCCGTCGCGCCGGCGCGGTCGTCGTGCGCACGGGCCGGATCGCCGACGATCCGCAGGCCACCCGCCAGGCCGTCGCGGCGGCGCTGGACGAGGCCGACGTGGTGCTGCTCAGCGGCGGCGTGTCGGTCGGCGCGCACGATCACGTCAAGGACGCGCTGGCCTCCTGCGGGGTGCGCGAGCACTTCTGGCGCCTGGCCCTGCGGCCGGGCAAGCCGACATGGTTCGGCGTGGCCGGCGACGGCGAGGGCGCCCGCACCCTCGTCTTCGGCCTGCCCGGCAACCCGGTGTCGGCCGCAGTCACGTTCCTGCTCCTGGCCCGGCCCGCGCTGCGGCTGCTGCAGGGGCTCGATGCGGACCCCGGCTCGCCGGCGCCGGCCCGCCTGGCGGTGGCGATCGACCGGGAACCCCATCGCGCCCACGCGGTGCGGGTGCACGTGCGCGACGGGCAGGCCACGCCCACCGGGCCGAGCCAGGGGTCGCACGTCCTGTCGTCGCTGCTGGATGCCGACGGGCTGGTGATCGTGGGGGCCGGGCCGGGCGCGCTGCCGGCCGGAGCCGAGGTCGAGGTGCTGGGGATCTAGCCTGCGCCGACGGGGGTGCCGTCGGCCTCGAGGTAGGCCACCACGCGGTTGCACAGTGCGGTGAGGGCCGGGGCCGGGCTCTCCAGGGCCAGCGGGCGGTCGCGCAGGACCTCTTCGCAGCGGGCGCCGTACTCGGGGTCCTGCTGGGCGACGAGGCGGGCGGCGACGGTGGCGGCCCGGCGGGTGGCGTAGGGATCGAGCGTCCACACCGCCTCGAAGACGGGCTCGGCGTCGGCCGGCCCGAGCTGCGGCTGCTCCCAGGCCAGCAGGCAGGCCGCGTAGCCGGGGGCGTCGACGATGACCACCCACTCGTTGCCGAGGGGCTCGTCCTTGCGGATGGGGATCTCCACCGGCCCGCCCTCGGGGTGGGCGACCTGCGGGAAGTCGGCGAACACGGTGGCGACGTCGGACATGCTCGCGAGCCGGCGGTAGAGCGGCTCGACGGCGCGGTAGAACCGCTCGTGCTGGAAGGCGCCGAAGATCACGGGGCGGGCGCCGTGGGCGAGGATCTCGTGCTCGATCGCGCGGCTCAGGGAGATGAGCGAGCCCTTGCGCAGCACCTGGGGGCGCGCCTGGGGGTGCGCGTCGACCACGGTCGCGTAGAGCGAGAGGCGGTCGTCGTCGCGGCCGTCGTCGCGGGCCCGCTCGATCGCGGTGGCCATCGACAGGCCGCGCTCGCGGTAGGCGACCACGCGCCGCAGGGCCTGCACGTCCTCGGAGCGGTAGCGGCGAAAGCCGGTCTCCGAGCGCGCCGGGGTCGGGAAGCCGTAGCGCTGCTCCCACGCGCGGATCGTGCCCGCGGCCAGCCCGGTCAGCTCGGCGACGTCGCCGATGGCCAGGTTGTCCTTGTCGTGGTTGGGAAGTGCTTCTCTCATGGTGCTCCTGCCCGTCGATCGGGTCCCCTGGTGCTTCTGCCTGTACGGACGCCCGGGCAGGGCGGGTCATCGCCACCGCTTCGGGGTACGTATTCCCCTTATGCCCGATCCCTCCTCCCGGACGATCCTGCTCACCGGCGCCACCGGCTACGTGGGCGGCCGCCTGCTCGGCCCGCTCCTCGACGCGGGCCACACGGTGCGCTGCCTGGTCCGCACGCCCGAGCGGGCGTCCCTCGACGCGCGGGCCGAGGTGGTCCGCGGCGACGTCGTCTCCGGGGCCGGCGTGGCCGAGGCGATGGCCGGCGTCGACACCGCCTACTTCCTCGTGCACTCGATGGGCCAGAGCGACGACTTCGCCGACGCCGACCGCCGGGCCGCGCGCACCTTCGCGGCCGCTGCCTCCGAGGCCGGCGTGGAGCGCATCGTGTACCTGGGCGGGCTCGACGCCGCCCTCCCGGACGGCGACGCGGGCCCGAGCGAGCACCTGCGCAGCCGCCACGAGGTCGCCGAGCTCCTGGGCCAGGGGACGGCCCGCCTCGTCTACGCCCAGGCGGCGATGGTCATCGGGGACGGGAGCGCCTCGTTCCAGATCGTGCGCTCCCTCGTGGACCGCCTGCCCGTGATGCTCACGCCCAAGTGGGTGGACACGCCCTCCCAGCCGATCGCCATCGACGATGTCGTGACGTCCCTCATCGCGCTCGGCACGATGGACGACCCGCCGGCCGAAGCGCAGCTCGGCGGCGCCGACGTGCTCAGCTACCGCGAGATGCTCGACCGCTACGCGCGCGTGGCCGGTCGCCGCGGGCCGAAGATCGTGCCCGTCCCCGTCCTCACCCCGAGCCTCTCCTCCCACTGGGTGGCGCTGTTCTCGCCGGTGGACACCGGCGTGGTGCGGCCGCTGGTGGACGGGCTCAGCGTGGAGATGCGGGTGCGCACGCCCCCGCCCCCCGGGGTCAACGACCACCCGCTCGGCTTCGACGAGGCCGTGCGCCGTGCGCTCTCGTCACACAACACGTGAGCCCCAGGACGTACCCTCGTCGGTGATGCCCCTGGCCCTCGCCACCTGGACGACCGCCGTGCTCGTGATCGCGGCGATCGCGCTCGTCGTCATCGCCCTGTTCGCCGGGATCCGCCGGCTGCTCAACGGGAGCACCCGCACGGTCGCCCAGTCGGTGATCCGCGACCCCGAGGAGCACACGGTCACCGACCCCGACGGCGCGGTCCGCTCGGTCCAGGGCGCCGACATCACGATGCCCGCCGAGCAGCTCCAGGAGATCTGGACCCCGGAGTACCTGGAGCGGCTGGCCCGCACCTACTGGCGCTTCCTCACCCGCGCCACGCTCGGGCTCATCCGCGTGGCCTACACCGACCGCGAGCGCTTCATCGTCCTGCTCTTCCGCCCCCTGGTGCTCCTGAGCTTCCAGGCGCCCGAGTACGAGATGGACGCCGAGCGCGGCATCGTGCGCTGGCGCATCGAGAAGGGCATCCTCGTCTCCCGCGCCGGTCGCGGCGGCAACGGCTACCTGGAGATCGACGTGCGGCGCATCCCGGGCGAGCGCGAGGGCCGGGCCGGCGTGCACGTCGAGGTCGAGGTCGCGAACTTCTACCCGGCGATCGCGTCGGGGATCGGCCGCTGGGCCTACGCCAACACGCAGTCGCGCATCCACGTGATCGTCACGCACGCGTTCCTGCGGTCGCTGGCCCGCCTGGACTTCGCCACCTCGAAGGTCGGCCGCTGGGTCACGAGCAGCGACGGCAGCGAGATGCCGTCGCCGTCGCCCGCGCGCCGGGCCTAGCCGACGATCAGCCGAACCGCTCCGCGGCGTACTGGCGCAGCTTGGAGCGGTCGTGCGTGGCGTGGACGCGGCGCACGGTGCCGCTGCGCGAGCGCATGACGAGCGACTCGGTGGTCGCCTTGGGGCCGCGGTAGCGGACACCCTGCAGCACGTCGCCGTCGGTGACGCCGGTGGCGGAGAAGAAGCAGTCGTTGCCCTTGACGAGGTCGTCCTGGGTCAGCTGCGCGTCGAGGTCGTACCCGGCGGCCAGGGCCGCGGTGCGCTCCTCCTCGTTGCGCGGCCACATGCGCCCGACCAGCGCGCCGCCCATGCACTTGATGGCGGCGGCGGAGATGACGCCCTCCGGCGTGCCGCCGATGCCCCACAGCAGGTCGACGGGCGAGTTGTCGCTCACGGCCAGCAGGGCGCCGCTGACGTCGCCGTCGGTGATGAAGCGCAGGCGCGCGCCGGCCTCGCGGACGATGCCGACCGCCTCGCCGTGGCGCTCGCGGTCGAGCATGATGACCACCACGTCGCGGATGTCGCAGTGCTTGCGCTCGGCGATGAGGCCGAGCGTGTCGGCCAGGGGACGGTCGAGGTCGAGCAGGTCGGCGATGTTGGAGTGGCCGGCCATCTTCTCCATGTACACGCAGGGCCCGGGGTCGAACATCGAGCCGCGCTCCGACAGGGCGATGACCGACAGCGCGCCGGGGAAGCCCTTGGCGGTCAGCGTGGTGCCCTCGAGGGGGTCCACGGCGATGTCGACCTGCGGCATCGAGCCGTCGCCCACCGCCTCGCCGTTGGCGAGCATCGGCGCCTCGTCCTTCTCCCCCTCTCCGATGACGACGATGCCGTCCATGCGGACGGTGGAGAGCACGACGTGCATGGCGTCGACGGCGGCCTGGTCGGCGGCGATCTTGTCGCCGTGGCCCACCAGGCGGGCGGCGGCGAGCGCCGCGGCCTCGGTCGTGCGCACCAGTTCGAGCGCGAGGTTTCGATCGGGACGAGTCGCGGGCATGGCCCGCAGCCTATTCCACATTCCGGCGCATCGGCCGTGCGCCGGGCGGCGCCGAAGTGGGTCAGATGACGCCGGGCGGCTTG
The DNA here is from genome assembly GCA_964642225.1 of uncultured Solirubrobacteraceae bacterium. Classification (GTDB taxonomy): domain Bacteria; phylum Actinomycetota; class Thermoleophilia; order Solirubrobacterales; family Solirubrobacteraceae; genus JBBQCW01. Next base: position 4,344 of record CAZXNX010000010.1, read on the forward strand.
CGGGCCACCGACGTCTCCTGTTGGCGCGACAGCGATCCCCCGAACATCAGGAGCGAGCCCAGCAGGGCGACGAACCAGCCGATGTCCAGCCCCACCGCGCTCTGCGGCTCGCCGGGGCGCGAGACGACGCCGACGTAGAGGATCAGGACGGCGGCGGTGAGCGAGATGACCATCGTCAGCTCACCGCGGGGCCACGACAGGGCGTGGTCGCGGGCGACGATCCAGGCCAGCGCGAACGGCGCGATCGCCGCCAGCAGCAGCAGCCAGCGGATGATCGAATGGATGTCCCAGCCGGAGTAGGTCCCCTCGCCCTTGATGCCGTTGATCAGCCCGAGCGGGCTGTCGACGTCGTACCAGGGCAGGAAGAGCCCGATGACGAGGAGCAGGCCACCGCCCATGGCGATGTACTCCCCCCGTGACAACTTGTGCGTATCCACGCTGCGCAGCCTATACCGGCGCCCGCGGCGACCGCACAACGTCGCTGTCACACGACGGACCCCGCGCGAAGGTAGGTTGCAGCCATGCCCGACCTGCGCTGGGGGCTGACGCTCCCCTTCCCCGGAATCCCGCTCGCCGATCACCTCGCGTTGTTTCGTCAGGCCGAGGACGCCGGCTATGACGACCTGTGGACCGGGGAGACGAGCGGCCCGGACGGCTTCACGCCGCTGACCCTCGCCGCCGCGGTGACCGACCGCATCCGGCTCGGCACCGGCGTCGTGAACCCGTACACCCGCGGGCCGTCGCTCATGGCCCAGACCGCCGCGGCGCTGCAGGACGCCAGCAACGGGCGCTTCGTGCTCGGCGTCGGCTCCTCCTCCAACGTGATCGTGGAGCGGTGGAACGGGGTCCCGTTCGAGAAGCCGCTCTCCCATGTGCGCGACCTCGTCGACGGCCTGCGGCCGCTGCTCACCCCGAGCGACCCGCCCGGCCGCGGGCTCGGCGGCTTCAAGCTCGAGACGCCGATCGCCACGAAGGTGCCGATCGTGGTCGCGGCGCTGCGGGACAAGATGCTGCGCATGGCCGCAGCCCACGGGGACGGGGCGTTCACCAACTTCCTGCCCCTCGGCGGGCTGCCGCACGTGGTCGAGCAGGTCCGCGCCGGCGAGGCGCAGGCGGGCAAGGAGCCGGGGACCGTCGAGGTCGTCTGCCGGTTCTTCTGCATCCCCCAGCCGGCCGAGGAGGCGCTGCCGCTGGCCCGGTTCATGTTCGCCGCCTACGGCACCGTCCCCGTCTACGCGGAGTTCTTCCGGTCGCTCGGGTGGGCCGAGCAGCTCGACCCGATGGTCGACGCGTGGAAGGAGGGCGACCGCAAGCGCGCCCTGGAGCTGGCGCCCGACGACCTCATCAGGGAGATCTTCATCTTCGGCTCCCCCGAGGAGCAGCACGAGCGGCTCGACCGCTTCGCCGAGGGCGGGATCACCACCTTCATCCTCACGCCCATCACCGCGCCCGACGACGTGCCGCGGCTGATCGACGCGCTGGCCCGGAAGCGCTGAGATGACGCAGCCAGGCCGGTACATCGGGGTCGACGTCGGCGGGACCAAGGTCGCCGTCGCCGTGCTGGAGGCCGGGACGTTGACCGAGCACGACCGCCGTCCCACCGAGTTGGGCAGCCCCGAGGCGCTGGTCGACCAGCTCGCGACGATGATCGCCGCCGCCGGGACCGCCGACGCGGTGGGCATCGGGGTGCCGTCGATCATCGACTTCGCCACCGGGACGGCGCGCAGCAGCGTGAACATCCCGCTGGAGGGGGTCCCGCTGCGGCACCTGCTCACCGAGCGCCTCGGCATCCCCGTCTACGTCGACAACGACGCCACCCTCGCCGCGCTGGCCGAGGCGTTCGGCGACGATCACGTGGCCGAGGTGCGCCACCTCGTGATGTTCACGGTGGGCACCGGGGTCGGCGGCGGGATCGTCATCAACGGCCGCGTCTACCGCGGGGCCACCGGCGCCGCCGGTGAGGTGGGCCACCAGATCGTGGCCGGCGACCTGGGCGACGGGGCGCCGCCGGCGACGCCCTTCCCCCAGCTCGGGTCGCTGGAGCAGGTCGCGTCCGGGCGGGCGCTCGACGCCATCGGCCGGGCCCGCGGCGTGCCCGACCACACGGTCGTCGAGGCCGCGCGGGACGGCAATCTCGCTGCACTGGACGCGCTGCGCGTGCTCGGCGAGCGGCTCGGGGTGGGCATCGCCAACGCCATCAACGTCTTCGACCCCGAGGTGGTGGCGATCGGCGGCGGCATCAGCGCGGCCGGCGACCTGCTGCTGAAGCCCGCCCAGGAGGCGGCGGCCCGTTTCATCGTGCCGGGTTCGGGCACCAGGACCGAGATCAGACTCAGCCGGTACGGTCCCGATGCGGGAATGCGCGGAGCCGCGCTGCTCGCGGTACAGGAACTCGAGGAGGAGCGTCGATGAAGGTCGCATGTGCATTCGATCACGCCGGCGTGCCCCTGGCGGGCGCCGTGCTGGGCGCGGTCGCGGCGAGCGGCCACGAGGCGCTCGACCTCGGCCACTACGACGACTACCCCAACGCCGTGCTGGAGGCGTGCGCCGCCGTCCACACCGGCGCGGCCGACCGCGCGGTGATCGTCTGCGGCTCCAGCGCCGGGGTCTGCATCGGGGCCAACAAGCTGCCGGACATCCGCGCGGGCGTCGGCCACGACCACTACACGGCCGGGCAGTGCGTCACCCACGACAACTGCAACGTGCTGTGCCTGGGCGCGCGCGTCATCGGCGAGGCCATCGCCGCCGAGGGCGTCAGCGCCTTCCTCGCCGCGACCTTCAGCGGGGAGGAGCGCCACGTGCGCCGGCTGAACAAGATCGCCGCCCTGGAGCGCGACCACTTCGCGGCCGACCTGGACCCGCTGGACAAGGCGCAGGCGTGACCTCCCGCCGCCGGGACAACGACAGCCCATGACCGCCCGTCGATAATCCCCACGACCCCCGAACCTGGTCCCGAGGACTCACCATGACCGCCTCCAACGTCGACGCGCCGCCGGAAGACCTGCCCGACAACCCGCTGGTGAAGGCGCTGGAGCGACTGCCCGTCCACCCCACGACGCTGACGATCTTCGGCGCGGGCGGCGACCTGGCCAAGCGCAAGCTCCTCCCCGCGCTCTACAACCTCGCCCACGAGGGCGCCCTGCCGGTCCGCTTCAACCTCGTCGGGATGTCGCGCGGCCCGCTCACCGACGACGAGTTCCGCCGCGAGTGCGCCGAGGCGATCCGCCAGTTCAGCCGTCGCGAGATCAGCGAGGACGTGCTCACCGCCCTGCTCAGCAGCGCGCGGTACGTGACCGGCTCGTTCGACGACCCCGAGGCGTACGCCGCCCTCGACGGGGTGCTGCGCGGCTACGACGAGGCGGCCCCCGAGCCGCTCAGCCGGGTCTTCTACCTGTCGACGGCGCCCAGCTTCTTCCCCGTGATCATCGAGCAGCTCGGCCAGGCCGACCTGACCACCTGCGCCGGCGGGGTGCGGTGCGTGATCGAGAAGCCGTTCGGGACGTCGCTGGCCGAGGCCCGCCAGCTCAACCGCGACGTGCTGGCGGTGCTGTCGGAGGACCAGGTCTTCCGCATCGACCACTACCTGGGCAAGGAGACGGTCCAGAACCTGCTGGCCTTCCGCTTCGCCAACGGGATGTTCGAGCCGCTGTGGAACCGCAACTACATCGACAACGTCCAGATCACCGCCTCCGAGGACCTGGGCATCGGCACCCGCGCCGGCTACTACGACAACGCCGGCGCCCTGCGCGACCTCGTCCAGAACCACATGCTCCAGCTGCTGTGCCTGCTGTGCATGGAGCCGCCCGTGTCGTTCACCGCCGACGACGTGCGCGACGAGAAGGTCAAGGTGCTGCACGCGATCCCGGCGCCCACCCCCGAGCAGGTCCCCGACATGTCGGTGCGGGCCCAGTACGCCGCCGGCACCGAGGCGGGCGAGCAGGTCCCCGGCTACCACGACGAGGCCAACGTCCCGCCCGACTCGATCACCGAGACCTACGCCGCCCTGCGGCTGGAGGTCAACAACTGGCGGTGGGCCGGCGTCCCGTTCTACGTGCGGACCGGCAAGCGCCTGGCCCGCAAGGTCACCGAGATCGCCATCACCTTCAAGCCCGTCCCCCACCTCGCCTTCGCCCACGAGGACGGCTCCGGCGGCGTGCGCCCCAACGTGCTCGTCCTCACCATGCAGCCCAACGAGGGCGTCTCGATCTCCCTCGGCGCGAAGATCCCCGGCACCCGCATGCGGATCCGGCCGGTGAAGATGGAGTTCCTCTACGGGACCGCCTTCCTCTCGCAGTCGCCCGAGGCCTACGAGCGCCTCATCCTCGACGCGATGCGCGGCGACGCGACGCTCTTCACGCGCAACGACGAGGCCGAGGAGCAGTGGCGGATCTGCGACCCCGTCGTCAGCACCTGGGCCCAGACCCCCGGCCCGCTGCCGACCTACGAGGCCGGCACGCAGGGGCCCGCGGCGGCCGACGCCATCCTCATCGACGGCGACGCCTGGCGGGCGATCTAGCCCCATGAGCGTGATCGCCGAAAGCCTGTGGTCGGCCTCCGACACGTCGCCGGAGGCCATCGAGCAGGCGCTGCGGGAGATGCTCTTCCAGCAGCACGCGGCCGAGCCCGACTCCGTCCCCGCCCGGGTGCTCAACCTCGTCGCCGTCGTCGACAAGGAGTGGAGCGGGGAGATCGCCAACCGCCTGCGCCACGTCGGGCGCTACCAGCCGTCGCGCACCATCGTCTGCCAGGTCGAGCCGGGCCGCCAGACCATCGACGCACAGGTCAGCGTGGCGGTGCAGGACGAGGCCAGCCTCTCGCTGGCCCGCGAGCTCGTCATCGTCGACATCGGCCCGCACCACCTCGAGCACCTCGAGACGATCGTCGACCCGCTCGTGGTGACCGACATCCCCACCCTCGTGTGGGCGCCCCACGGGCACGACGAGGCCGTCGACGCGCTGCTGCAGATCGCCCAGATCACGCTCATCGACACGGTCGACGCGTTCACCCCCGAGGAGGGTCTGGCCCGCGCCGCCGCGCTCGTGGAGCGGTCCATCGTGGTGGACCTCGCGTGGCTGCGCTCCGTGCCGTGGCGCGAACGCATCGCCGCGCTCTTCGACCCGCCCAGCGAGCGGCCGAGCCTGGACCGGCTCTCGCACGTCACGATCCGCCACGAGGAGGCCTCGTCGGTCGTCGCGCTGCTGCTCGTCGGCTGGCTGAGCTCCCGCCTGGGCTGGACGCCCTCGCCCCTGGTGCTGGACCGTGATGGGCGCATGACCGGCTCGGTGCACGCCCGCCGCCAGGAGGTGCGGATCACCCTGGAGCCCGTGCCGTTGCGGGTCCGCGGCCTGGCCGGCCTGACGCTGGAGACGGCGGACGGCACGAGCATCGCCCTGGACCGCGACCGGGGCGGCCTGGCCGCGGTGCGGGTGGACCGGGGCCCGTTCGGCTCCGGCCCCACCGAGCACCGGTGGACGATCATGGGCGCCTCCCGCGGCGAGGGCGGCATCCTGGGCGAGGGCATCCGCCAGGCGATGCTCCGCGACCCCGTCTACCGGCCGGCGCTGACCGCCGCCCAGGGGCTCATCGCATGAAGAAGATCATCGGCGACGTCCCGCTCGGGGGCAGCCCGTTCCCGCCGATCGCCGACTACGCGTTCCTGTCGGACTGCGAGGTGACCGCCCTCGTCGGCCCGTCCGGGTCGATCGAGTGGATGTGCCTGCCGCGGATGGACGGCCCCTCGGCCTTCGCCGCCATGCTCGACCGCGACGCCGGCCACTTCCGGCTGAACCCGTCCAACGTGACCGTCCCCGCCGGCCGGCGCTACCTGCCGGGCACGATGGTGCTGGAGACCACCTGGGGCACGCGCACGGGCTGGGTGATCGTCCGCGACGTCCTGCTCATCGGGCCGTGGCACCACGACCACGATCGCTCGCACACGCACCGGCGACCGCCGACCGACTGGGACGCCGACCACGTGCTGCTGCGCACGATGCGCTGTGTGAACGGCTCCGTGGAGATGGTCCTGGACTGCAAGCCGATGCTCGACTACGGCACCAAGCGGGTGAGCTGGGAGTACAGCGGCGACGGCTACTCCGAGCTGGAGGGCACCGCGCCCGAGTGCGACACCACCGTGCGGCTCACCACCGACCTGCGGCTGGGGATCGAGGGCGACCGGGTGCGGGGCCGCACGACCATGCGCGACGGGGACCTCGCCTTCGTGGCGATGTCGTGGAGCGAGCATCCCGCCCCGCAGACCTACGACGAGGCCCACCAGCGCCTCACCGGCACCGCCGACTACTGGCACGAGTGGCTGTCCCGCGGAGAATTTCCCGACCACCCGTGGCGCGGCTACCTGCAACGCAGCGCACTGACGCTGAAGGGGCTCAGCTACGCCCCGACCGGCGCGATGTGCGCGGCCGCCACCACCTCGCTGCCCGAGACGCCGCAGGGCGAGCGCAACTGGGACTACCGCTACTCCTGGATCCGCGACTCCACCTTCATGCTGTGGGGGCTGTTCACCCTGGGCTTCGACTGGGAGGCCAACGACTTCTTCTCGTTCATCCTCGACGTCGCCGCCACCGACGACCTGCAGGTGATGTACGGGATCGGCGGCGAGCGCGAGCTGCAGGAGTCGACGCTCGATCACCTGGAGGGCTACGAGCGGGCCCGGCCGGTGCGCATCGGCAACGGCGCCTTCAACCAGAAGCAGCACGACGTGTGGGGCGTGTTCCTCGACTCGGTGTATCTGCACACGAAGTCGCGCGACTACCTGCCCGACGAGATGTGGCCGATCCTGGCCCGCCAGGTCGAGCAGGCGATCGAGCACTGGCGCGAGCCCGACCGCGGCATCTGGGAGGTGCGGGGCGAGCCCAAGCACTTCGTCTCCTCGAAGATCTTCTGCTGGGTGGCCTGCGACCGCGGCGCGCGGCTGGCCCGGCTGCGCGAGGACGACGAGACCGCCGAGCGCTGGCAGTACCACGCCGACGAGATCCAGGCCGACATCCTCGAGCACGGCGTCGACGAGCGCGGGGTGTTCGTCCAGCACTACGGCACCGACGCCCTCGACGCCGCCCTGCTGCTGGCCCCGCTGGTGCGCTTCCTGCCCGCCGACGACGAGCGGATCCGCAAGACGGTGCTGGCGATCGCCGACGAGCTCACCGTCGACGGCCTGGTGCTGCGCTACAAGGTGCAGGAGACCGACGACGGCCTGAGCGGCGAGGAGGGCACGTTCGCGATCTGCTCGTTCTGGCTCGTCGCCGCCCTGGAGGAGATCGGCGAGACACAGCGCGCCCGGGACCTGTGCGAGCGGATGCTCGGGTACGCCTCCTCGCTGGACCTCTACGCCGAGGAGATCGACGCCCACACGGGCCGGCACCTGGGCAACTTTCCCCAGGCCTTCACCCACCTGGCCCTCATCAACGCGGTCATGCACGTGATCAGCGCCGACAAGCGCCTGGCCGCCGCCCAGCAACCCCTCGACGCGCGACGGGACGAGCCATGAGCCCCACCATCATCCGCACCGACGACGGCGAGGGGGCCGGCCGGGAGGCGGCCGCCCGCACGGCCGCCGCCATCGCCGAGGCCCTGGCGGCCCGCTCCATCGCCCACGTCGCCCTGGCGGGCGGCACCACCCCCAGGCGGGCGTACACCCTGCTCGGCCCGCTCGTGCCCGACTGGAGCGCCGTCCACCTGTGGTTCGGCGACGAGCGGTGCGTGGGCCCCGACGACCCCGACGCCAACGTGCGGATGGTGCGCGAGTCGCTGGTGGCCCCCGGGGCGACCATCCACCGCATCGAGGGCGAGCGCGGCGCCGAGGCCGCGGCCGCGCATTACGGCGCGCTGCTGGGCGACACCGTGCTGGACCTCGCCATGCTCGGCCTCGGCGAGGACGGCCACACCGCCTCCCTCTTCCCCGACAACCCGGGACTGGACGCCACCGGCGTGGCGGTCGGCGTGCACGACGCGCCCAAGCCGCCGCCCGACCGCGTCTCGCTCACGCTGCCGACGCTGAACGGCGCGCGGGCCATCCTGCTGCTCACCGAGGGCGCGGGGAAGGCCCAGCCGCTGGCCGCCGCGCTGGGCGAGCCCACCCGCCACGTCCCGTCATCCCTCCTGGACCGCGGTCGCCTGACCGTGGTGGCCGACGCCGCCGCCCTGCCGTGAGCGAGGTCTGGCTGTTCCGCCACGCCGAGACCGAGTGGTCGGTCAGCGGGCGCCACACGGGCCGCACCGACATCCCGCTGACCGCCACGGGTCGCCGGCGCGGGGCGCGGACGGCCGAGCGGATCGCCGGGCACGAATGGGCCGCGGTGCTGTCCTCCCCGCTGGGCCGGGCGCGCGAGACCGCTGCCCTGGCCGGCCTCGGGGACCGCGCGGTGGACCGCGAGGACCTGCTCGAGTGGGACTACGGCGACTACGAGGGGATCACCACCAAGGAGATCCAGGCCGACCGGCCGGGCTGGTCGCTGTGGCGGGACGGGTGCCCCGGGGGCGAGCAGGCCGCCGACGTGGGCGCCCGCGTCGACCGGGTGATCGAGGAGGCGCTGGCCGCCGACGGCGACGTGGCGCTCTTCGCCCACGGCCACGTGCTGCGGGTCCTCGGCGCCCGCTGGGTCCAGGAGCCGCCGCAGTTCGGGGGCCGGCTGGCCCTCTCCACCGCCTCGATCTGCGTGCTCGGGTTCGAGCACGGGACCCGGGTCGTGTGGCGCTGGAACGCCACCTGAGCGCCCGCGCCGCGCAACTCCGCCCGCACGGGCCGCCCCCCGGCCCCGGGTTTGGCACCATGCTCCCGGTGAGCACCCGCGAGGACAAGCTGTCGCAGCAACGCACCCCCGGCACGCCGCCGCCGCGGGCCGGGGCGATGGACCTCCCGCCCGAGCGCGCCCCCACCCCCTTCGTCGACCGCACCGCGGCCCAGTCGCCGTTCCCCCCGATCGCCGACTACGCCTTCCTGTCGGACTGCCACACCAGCGCGCTGGTCGCCCCGGACGGCACCGTGGAATGGCTGTGCCCGCCCCGCTTCGACTCCCCCTCGGTGTTCTCGGCCATCCTGGACCGCTCCGCCGGCGGCTTCCGCCTGGGCCCCGCCTCCACCGGCGTGCCGGCCGGCCGCCGCTACGAGCCCGGGACCAACGTCCTGGAGACCACGTGGATGACGCCCACCGGGTGGGCCGTCGTCCGCGACGCGCTCGTCGTCGGCCGCTGGCGGCCCCGCACCCAGGGCACCGCCACCGCCCACACGCGCCCGCCGGCCGACTACGACTCCCACCACGTCCTCGTGCGCACCATCGAGTGCGTCCACGGCGAGGTGCAGGCCGAGCTGCTGTGCGAGCCGATGTTCGACTACGGGCGCAACCCGGCGACCTGGGAGGCCGTGGAGGACCTCGACGGCGCTCACGACGCCACCGACGGCATCTCGCGCCTGCGGCTGTGGTCCGACATGCGGCTGGGCATCGAGGGCAACTCGGTGCGGGCCCGCCACCGCCTGCGCAAGGGCGACGTGCGCTACGCCGCCCTGTCGTGGTCACGCCTGCTCGACGGCCCCAGCACCTCCGAGGAGGCCAAGGAGGCCCTGCAGACCACCGGCGAGTACTGGCGCCAGTGGCTGGCGGGCGGCACCTTCCCCGACCACCGCTGGCGCGGGCAGCTGCAGCGCAGCGCCCTGGTCCTCAAGGGGCTGACCTACATGCCGACCGGCGCGATGGTCGCCGCGGCCACCACGTCGCTGCCGGAGACCCCCGGCGGCGTGCGCAACTGGGACTACCGCTTCACCTGGATGCGGGACGCGACCTTCACCCTTGCCGGCCTCAACGCCCTGGGCCTGAGCTGGGAGGCCGACGACTTCGTCCAGTTCGTGGCCGACGTGGAGCGCAACGAGGACGGCTCGCTGCAGATCATGTACGGCGTCGGCGGCGAGCGGGAGCTGCCGGAGAGCACGCTGGACCACCTCACCGGCTACGAGGGCGCCAGCCCCGTACGCATCGGCAACGACGCCTTCAGCCAGCGCCAGAACGACGTGTTCGGCGCCGTGCTGGACTCCATCTACCTCCACAGCCGCGCCTACGGCCACACCTCCCAGCGGCTGTGGCCGGTGATCGAGGACCAGGCCAACGCGGCGATGAACGCCTGGCAGGAGCCCGACCAGGGCATCTGGGAGGCCCGCGGCGAGCCGCGCCACTACGTCTCCAGCAAGCTCATGTGCTGGGTCGCGCTGGACCGCGGCGCCCGGCTGGCCTCCCAGCGCGGCAAGGACCGCCTGGCGGACTCCTGGCGCGAGGTGGCCAACACCATCCACGCCGAGATCTGCGACCGCGGCGTCGACGACCGCGGCGTGTTCGTCCAGCACTACGACAGCGACGCGCTGGACGCCTCCTGCCTGCTCGTGCCCCTGGTGCGCTTCCTCCCCGGCGACGACCCGCGCGTGCGGGCCACCGTGATCGCCGTGGCCGACGAGCTGAGCCACAACGGGCTGGTCCTGCGCTACCGCACCGAGGAGACCGACGACGGCCTCATCGGCGAGGAGGGCTCGTTCCTCATCTGCTCCTTCTGGCTCGTCAGCGCCCTGCTGGAGATCGGTGAGCGCCGCCGCGGCCGCGCGCTGTGCGAGCGGCTGCTCTCCCTCGCCTCCCCGCTGGAGCTGTACGCCGAGGAGCTGGACGCCGAGACCGGCCGCCACCTGGGCAACTTCCCCCAGGCCTTCACGCACCTGGCCCTCATCAACGCGGTCATGCACGTCATCCGCGACGAGGCCCACGCCCCGCTGGTCTGAGCGGCGTCGCGGCCGCAGGCGCGTCCGCTCAGCCGACGGTGATGACCTGCCGCATGCCGTTGGCGGCGTGGGCGCCGCCGTAGAGGGAGCAGTAGAGCCGGTAGGTGCCGGGCTGCAGGTCGACCGTGAGCGTGTCCGTGCCGCCCGGGGGGAGCGTCGGGGTCTGGGCCAGGACGGCGTCGCTGCCGGCCGCCGACACCGTGAGGTCGTGGTCGTCCTCGCCGAAGTTCTCGACGTTCAGCTCGATCGTGCCGGCGCCCAGCGCCAGGTAGGAGGAGAGGACCGACCATTCGTCGAGCCCCACGGCCGAGCGCGTCGGCTTGGGCTTGGGCGGTGTGACGACCGGCGCGGGGGAGTCGGGCGTCGGGGAATCGGGCGGCGGGCCGCTTCCGGCGCCCGCCTGCGCCTGGGCGTCGGCCTTCGCCTTGGCCTCGGCCTCGGCCTTCGCCTTCGCCTCGGCCTTGGCGAGTGCCTTCGCCTTGGCCTTGGCCTTGGCCTTGGCCTTGGCCTTCGCCTTCGCCTTCGCCTTGGCCTTCGCCTTCGCCTTGGCCTTCGCCTTCGCCTTGGCCTTCGCCTTGGCCTTGGCCTTCGCGCGCGCTCGCTCCTTGGCGGTGAGCTTCTTCTTGTGGACGGACGACGCCGTCGACGCCCCACCGGCGCCGCCGGCCGCCCCGGCCGGGGGCGGGCCCGCCGCGAGAGCCGCACACACGACCACGACCAGGAGCGCGCGCAGCCCGATCACTTGAACAGCACCTTGCCGCCCGACAGGCCGTCGCCGCGCACGAGAGCGGGAATGGCCGGGCCCCCCAGGACGGCCGCCGGATCGTCCCCCAGCCACTCCGAGATGATGCTGCCGTAGACCGAGCGGAAGTTGGTCGGGATCTTCAGGTTGCCCTTCAGCAGGGCGGCGTTGGTGCACCCCGGCCACTCGGCGGCCAGGCCGCCGCGGACGGCGCTGCCCGCCACCATCATCAGGCCGCCCGCCCCGTGGTCGGTGCCGGCGGAACCGTTCTCGGCCACCCGGCGCCCGAACTCGGAGAAGACCATGGTGCTGACGTTCTGCTCGATGCCGCGGGTCGCCAGGTCCGCGCGGAAGGCCCCGAGCGCCCGCGACAGCTCGGTCAGCTGCGGGTCCTGGGCCGCCAACTGCCCGCCATGGGTGTCGAACCCGCCCCAGTGGATGGTGATGATCCGTGTGCCCAGCCCCGCGCCGAGCAGGTGCGCCGCCAGCCGCAGCTTGCCCGACAGCGACGAGCTCGACGTCGCGTTGGCCGGGTAGCCGACCGGCGGGGGCGGCGGGCCGAGGGCCTTGCCCGCCTGGTAGGCGTCGACGGCGATGCCGTAGGTGCCACGCGACCGCGCCAGCGGCAGGTTGGCGCCGTTGGCCGGCGCGATGCCGCTGAGTTCGCGCATGCGGGCGTTGATGTCCGTGTTGGCGGCGTCGCCGGAGGGCGACCCGTATCCGCCCGAGGCGTTCATCGTGAAGCCCAGCGAGGCCAGCGACGGGATCGCGCACACCGGATTGACCTGCGTGCGGATCGCCTTCGACAGGGCGTTGTCGATGGAGATCGCCTGCAGCGGGTTGGTGGCCGAGCCGTTGCGGTCGATCCAGCGGCCGAGCCACCCGGTGGTGGAGGCCGACGTCGAGCCCGAGAACCAGATGTCCGAGTTGTCGAAGTGCGACAGGGAGTAGTTGGGCACGTCGACCGCGGGCAGCACGGCCAGGTCCGAGCCCGCGCCCCCCGAGCCGTCGCCGTACAGCGTGTCGAACCCGAAGGTGGCGTCGCCGTTGTCGCCGCCGCCCGGGTTCGACACCACCACGTTGGAGAACGCGAGCTGCGCGCCACCCGCCCCGGGCAGGGGCAGCGACCCGACGCGTCCCCCCGCCGTGGCGCCCTGCCCGCGGTACAGGACAGGCCGTTTGGCCACGTAGTTCGCGTAGTCGGCCCCGCCGGCGGGCACGAGCGTGTTGAGCCCGTCGTTACCGCCCGCCAGGTAGATCATCACCAGGCACTTCTCATTCGTCGCCGCCTCGGCCACGGACTCCCACACCGACTCCCAACCGAGCGCCTTCGGCGCATAGATCGAGGCCAGCCCGGCCATGCCGCCCTGCAGGAGGCGCCGGCGCGTCAGGTCCCGGGGCCGACGGCCGGCGGGAAACCCGCCGAGCGCCTCACGGGGCACCGGCATGACCTGGACCGGGGCCTCGTCGCGCACCCGCGCCAGCTCGAGCTCCTCGCATTCGAAGCAGCGCATCACATCACCTGTCCGTCCGGGCCGCCGAGCATGAGGGCCTGAAGGGTGTAGAACCGCTGGCGGCGCTTGGCGGCGGTCGTGACCGGGGCCGCGGTCGCGTAGGCCATCAGGGCCTCCTTGGTCTTGGCCGACAGCCAGGGCGCCGACGCCGACGCGAACGCGCGGTCGAACGCCTGCTGCGGCGTCTCGCCCGGGATGTCGGCCGGGGGCGCGCCGGCCGGGTAGCTCGTCGCCGCTCCTCCGCGGTACTTCAGGTGCTGGGCCCTCACGAGCAGGTCGAACCGCGCCTGCACGGTGTTGGAGTTCAGCCAGGCCAGACCACCCTCCCACCCGGCGACGTTGGGCGGGCGGTAGGGCCGCTGCTGCATCGCGCTGAGCGCCTGCGGGATCCAATAGGCCTTCATCGGCACGTTCAGCTGGCGCAGGACGCCGACCGTGTACACGACGGGCGGCTTGACGAGGTTCGGCTCGTCGATCGAATCGAAGATCAGCGGGTCGTTGAGGATCCCCCGCAGCAC
>CAZXNX010000010.1:17895-19268 GCA_964642225.1 uncultured Solirubrobacteraceae bacterium
GGCCTGCGGGATGGGGCCGGCGATGAACTCGCCCCACAGCTTGCGGACGAGGAACGGCGCGTGGCTGGGATGGGCCAGCACGATGTCCACCGCCTGGGCCGCGGTGAACTTGCCCGCCTGCCCCAGGATCGTCTTGGTGTTCGCGTCGAAGTAGGACGCGCCGCCGAAGCTCACCGTCCCGTACCCAGGCGACCCGGGCGTCTGGTCCAGCCGCCAGCCGGTGAACGCGCGCGCCAGCTCCGCCACGTCCGTCTGCGTGTAGTTGGGCGTGCCGTCGACCGCCTCGGTCCCCAGGCAGAACAGCTCCATGAACTCGCGGGCGTAGTTCTCGTTCGGCGAGCCCTTGCGGTTCTGGTCCGACGTCAGGAAGGACGACATCGCCCCGTCCTTGGTCGTCATGTCCAGCGCGATGGTGCGGAAGCTGAGATGCGGATCGCCGGGCAGGTCGGCGAACGTCCGCAGGCGGTCGCGGTAGAGGATCAGCCACTCGGGCGGCAGGCCGGCGTCGCGGCTCACCGCCCAGTGGCGGTGCCAGAAGAAGGCCAGGCGCTCGGGGAGCGGGTTGTCCACCCGCTGCATGCGGTCGAGCCACTCCATGACCAGCTCGTCGTCGGAGGCGAGCGGGTCGATCGCCGCGTTGGAGGAGGTCAGCGGCGGCGTGGAGGTCGGGGCGAGGGTCGGCGGCGTGTCGAGCAGCCAGTCGACGAGCTCCGCGGCCGGCCGGCCCGTCCACGTCGCGCGGTCGGCTGCCGAGGGGCCGAACCCGGCCCGCCAGAACAGTCGGTCGACCATCGCGGTGGTCATCACTGGGCTGGTGGCGCCCGGCGGGGCCGGGGGCAGGTCGACGACCGGAGCCTGCGCCACCACGTCCGGCAACGGGGAGACCGGGGTGCTGGACCCCGGGGCCGGCGCCGGTCCCTTGACCGTCTTCTTGGGGACGACCACGCGCAGCGCCGCCGACAGGGTCCCGCTCCTGCCGCGCGCGTCGACTCCGCGCACGCTGTAGCGGTACGTCTTCCCCGGCGTGACGGCGCGATCGACGAAGGAACGGTGGGTGGTCTGCCCGATGCGGCGGCCGTTGCGCAGCACCGTGTAGCGCTTGGCGGGCCGCTTCCCGCGCGGGGCCGACCACGTCAACGTGACGCCGGTGGCGGTCAGGTTGGAGCGCTTGAGCGATCGCGGCGGAGGCAGTCGTCGAGCGGTGATCGCGATCGGCACGCCCCCACCATGGCAACCCGCCGGCCGTTCCACAACACCCATCTGTCGGGGTCAATACAGAGCCGAACCGTGTGTGATCGCGCGGCGCGCTAGGTTCCCCGCCATGAACATCGAAAACGCTGGAGCGATCGTGGTCGGCGGAGCCTCCGGGCTCG
>CAZXNX010000011.1:0-8072 GCA_964642225.1 uncultured Solirubrobacteraceae bacterium
GTGTCGGCCAACGGCCGGCGCGCCGAGCCGGACGCGCGCGGCTGAGCGACCCGTCCTACTCGTCCGCCGCGCCCTTCTCGTTGCCCGGCCGCCACAGGCTGACCAGCCGGGCCACCAGGGTGACGAGGAAGATCTGGCCGATCAGCATCTCGAAGACGGCGAGGATCTGGCCGATGTCCCCGGACGGCACGAGGTTGCCGTACCCCGTCGTGGTCAGGGTCGTGTAGCTGAAGAACATGTAGTCACGCGGCGCGGCGTGGCTGACGCCGGTGAACACGTCGCCGCTCTTGATCCGCCCGAGGGCGAGGTACAGGTAGCCGAACAGCAGGCCCAGCATCGTGAACACGCTGATCGCGCCGAGGATGGTGCGGAAGTCGACGACCGTGGCCCCGACGACGCGGCGCAGGATGGTGACCGTGGCCACGCAGAGCAGGATGCCGTCGATGAGGAACGCGACGCCCAGCAGCGCATCCACGTCGACCAGGCGGGCGAGCGTCGCCGCGACCACCGCCGTCACCGCGAGCGTCACCGCGTAGGCCAGCCGCCGCGGGCGGACGTCCGAGCTGCTCAGGCCGATCACGGCGGTGAGCCCGGCGAAGGCCACGGCGACAACGCGCCCGCCCCAGCCGGTGGGCGGCAGGGTCACCGTGAACACGAAGGTGGCGAGGATCAGGACGAGGACGAGGCCGTACGCATCGCCGATGCGCTCGAGGAACTGCAGGCCGGTCTCGTCGTCGCGGCGGTCCAGGTCGTGGGGAACGCTCATGGGGGCTCCTATTGGCGGCGGGCGAAGATGGTGGTGGCGATGACCATGGAGGCGGCGACGAGGGCGCCGAGGGCGCCGAGCCAGTTCACGCCCGTGCTCTGCCGCACGTGGTCGGCGTAGGCGATGAACCCGATCGGCACCGCGATGGAGAGCAGGAGCAGCGCGGCCCGCAGGACGTCGCGTTTCGTCCGGCCGGGCCCGTCGTCCCCGGCGGCCGCGTCGCGCGCCCGGACCTCCTCCTTGCCGCCGAAGTACTCGAGCGTGTGGGTCCCCAGGCTGCGCGCGTGGCTCTCGCACCCCCAGGCCATGGCGATCATGAAGCTCACCGGGAACACCCAGGTGATGAGCCAGATGCCGCCGCCGATGAGCGCCCCGAAGAAGGCCTTGCGCTTCCAGTGCTCCTCCCGCTCCTTCTTGCTGGTCGGTGCCGACAGGAACCCGCCGAACACGAGCATCATGTACCCGCTCTGCACCCAGACCCGGATGGGCCGGCGCTTCTCGGGCTTGTCCGGCAGCGGGGTGTCCTGCACCCTGAGGAGCTCCTCCTGGGCGAGCTCCACCGTCGGGTAGGCGCCGCGCAGGACGAGGATCTGCGCGCACGTCTTCAGCGCACGGGGATCGTGGCCGTAGAGGGCGGCGGTGCGCCGCTCCATCACGCCCTCCTGCCACAGGTAGGCGAGGTAGCCGGGGACCAGCGCGATGAGGAACGGCGTGCCGGCGACGGCGCCGTTGATGCGGGAGACCTGCGCGGTCTGGATGCGCACCTCCTCGGCGATCACCGCCCGCGGGACGTCGGGCCGCTCGGTCTGCACGCGCTCGGCCCACTCCACCGCGTCCGCGCCGACCCGGTCGGAGCCGAACAGCGTGAGGCGGACCGCGACGTGCTCGGGGTCGCGGTAGGCGATGGCCGCCAGTCGCTTCCACCCGGCCAGCCGCTGGCGGATGGTGCCCTTGGTCTGGGGCACCGCCGCGTCGTCCGGGATGGCGTCGGCGGGCACGTCGGGAGTGGCCATGCGACCACCGTAGTCGGGTGGCCCGACGGCCATCGTCCCCCACATCGGATGAACGCGCCGCGAACGGCTCACCAGCGCCGGCCGGCCGTTAGGCTCGGCACCCATGCGCGCCTTCCGGATCGTCGTCACCGCCCTGCTCGTCACCGCCGTCGCCTGCGGCCTGTCCGTCGCGAGCGCGACGGCCGCCACACCCAAGACGGTCATCTTCAACATGTATCCCTCGCCGCTGGTCAAGCCCGAGCGGGTGTTCTTCCAGGCCAACTCCGGCCCGTTCCTGGACGCGCTCGTCTGGACGGGCTGGGGCGAGGCCACGGCGGTGGGCACCGGCACCTGGCGGCTGGACTGCTCCACCGGCGGCGTGTCCTGCGCCCCGGGCGATCCGAGCCTGGCCTATCCCGCCACCTACACGCTGAGCAACCCGGGCCCGTGCCCGCGGTTCGGCCCGACGGCGCGGTCCTACCGCAAGGGCGTCGTGGTCATCACGCGCCCCGACTCGACGGTCACGCAGCCGTTCAGCTCCGACTACGACTTCTGCGCCAAGCGGCCCACGTTCGCCAGGGGCCGCGCGGCGATCGTGGCCTACCTGCGCCGCCACAAGGCGAAGAAGGCCACCGCCACGTGCAAGGCCCGGGACGGCGTCTCCCTCGACTGCGTCGCCCGGTACACCACGGCGAAGGGCAAGCGCCGCACGCGCGAGTTTGACGTGTTCGCCGACATGAGCGGGCACATCACGGCACGCCCGCTGGGGTAGCGCGGCCGCGGCGCGGTCCGGCCTACGGGTCGGAGATCCCGCCCGGCACGATCTTGCCCTCGTCGATCTCCTGCGAGAGCTTGGCCTTGGCGGTCAGGCTGCCGGCGTCGAGCACGCCCGAGCCGGCGGCGCGGGAGATCGGGTCGCCGCCGTGGCCGCGCAGGATGATCGCGCAGCCGACCGCGATGCAGGCGCCGGCCAGCGGCCCGGCCACGTACACCCAGTAGGCGGTGAAGTCGCCGCTGACGAGCGCGGGCCCGAAGGAACGCGCCGGGTTCATCGAGGTCCCGCTCACCGGGGCCGACCAGAGGCCCGCCAGGGCGATGTACCCGCCGACGCCGAGGGCGGCGATCGCGCCGACGTTCTGCGCCGCCGACGCCGTCCCCAGGATCACGCTGACCAGCAGCGCGGTGAGCACGACCTCCATGAGGAAGGCCTGCCAGTCGTGGTAGCCGGGGCCCGGCAGCGTGGCCCCGAGGTGCTCGACGTTGCCGAACACGGCCAGGAGGAAGAGGCACGCGAGCGTGGCCCCGATGAGCTGGATGATGATGTAGCCCGGGACGCGCTTCCACGGGAAGTCGCCCCGCAGGGCGAAGGCCAGTGACACCGCGGGGTTGAGGTGCGCGCCGGAGATCGCGCCCATGAAGAGGATGATCGCCATCACCATCAGGCCGGGCGCCACGACCGCGGCGGCCAGGCTGATCTTGCCCTGGGCGTGCAACAGCCCGCCGCCGGCGGCGACGAGCACCAGCGCGAACGTGCCCAGCAGCTCGGAGAACAGCCGCCGCCACTCCTTGCGCGGGTCGTCGAAGTCCTTGCGGTCGCCGAACTCCAGGAACAGGCGATGGTCGATCCGCGGCGCCAGGTCGGCGGCGGCGGTGGTGGTGGGGGCGGCGGTGGTGTCCACGGACGAGATCATCGCCCGGTCCGCCGACCCGCGCATCCGTACTGTGCCCGGAGGCCCGGGTCCGCTCCCGGCCGCGGCACGGGCGCTAGCCTGGACGCGACCCCTCCCGAGGAGACCGTGATGAGCACCGCCACCCGCCAGATCACCGGCGTGGACTTCGTCTGCATCCCCACCAGTGACCACGACCGCGCCGTCGCCTTCTACGAGGACACGCTCGGCCTCGAGCGCGGCAAGCAGTGGGGCAGCCGGCCCGCCACCGAGTTCCAGGCCGGCAACCTCACCCTCGCCGTGATGGACCCGAGCGGCTTCGGCCAGGGCGAGGCGCGCCCCAACAGCGCCCCGATCGCCCTGCAGGTCGACGACGTGGAGGCCGCCCGTACCGCGCTGGAGGAGAAGGGCGTCACGTTCTTCGTCCCGCTGCTGGACTCCGGCGTGTGTCACCAGGCGATCTTCAGCGACCCGGACGGCAACCCGCTGATCCTGCATCACCGGTACGCGCCGCCCACCCCCTGACCGTCGGGAGGGGGCCGCTCCCAGGGAACCGAAATCGATTTGGGTCCCCTAACATGGACGCCAATGCGCCCCTTTGACAAGGCCGTGAACATGTTCGGCGTGTTCGCGCCCTTCCTCGCGATCCTGGCCGTCGCGCCGTTCGCGTGGCAGAACCACTAGCTCGGCTGGACCGACATCGTCGTGTTCTTCGTCATGTACGCGATCGCCGGGTTCGGCATCACGATCGGCTACCACCGGATGCTCACGCACCGGTCGTTCCAGACGTACCGGCCCATCGAGTACCTGTTCGCGATCATGGGGAGCATGGCGATCGAGGCGGCCCGCTGGACTGGGTCTCCGACCATCGCAAGCACCACGCCCACACCGACGAGGCGGGCGACCCGCACAGCCCGCACGTCGGGCACGGCTCGGGCCTGCGCGGCCTGTGGCACGCCCACGTCGGCTGGACGTGGCGCAACCACGGGATGGCCGAGTGGGACCGCTACGCCAAGGACCTGTACGAGGACCGCACGATGCGGGTCATCCACTACGGCGCGCCCTTCTGGGCGCTGGTCTCCTACGGCCTGCCATTCCTGCTCGGCTGGGCGCTCACCGGCACCATCGCCGGCGCGCTGACCGGCCTGCTGTGGGGCGGCCTGGTCCGCATGTTCCTGCTGCACCACGTCACCTGGAGCATCAACTCGGTCTGCCACTTCTGGGGCGACCGGCGCTTCGAGGTCGATGAGAACGACCGCTCGACGAACGTCTGGTGGTTGGCCATCCCGTCGCTCGGCGAGTCGTGGCACCACAACCACCACGCCTTCCCGCGCTCGCACCGGCACGGGCTGCGCCGGATCGAGATCGACCTCTCCGGGCTCGTCGTCCGGGCGATGGAGCGCGTCGGCCTGGCCTGGAACGTCGTGAAGATCACCCCGGAGCGCCAGGTCGAGCGCCTGGCTCCCGGCGCCGCCTGATTCACGCCGCGCCGCGATGATGTGGGGGTGACCGACCCGTCCCCGAGCGCTCCGGCGCCGTCGCGCCCGTCCTCGGGCGAGCTGTGGGTGCTCGCGGCGATCGTCGTCGCGGCCGCCGCCGTGCGCTTCGCCTCGCTGCACGCGGCCAGCTACTGGCTCGACGAGGCCTACTCCGTCGTGGCCCTGCGCGGCAGCCTCGGTGACGTGTGGCACGCGGTCAACACGACCGAGTCGACCCCCCCGTTGTTCTACGTCCTGGGTTGGGGGTGGACGCAGGTGTTCGGCACCTCCGAGGCCGGCCTGCGCTCCCTGTCGGCCCTGGCCGGCACCGCCCTGGTACCCGCGGTGTGGCTCGCCGGCCGGGAGCTGCTGGACCGCCGCGCGGCGCTCATCGCCGCCGCCCTCACCGCGACCAGCCCGCTCCTGGTGTGGTTCTCCCAGGAGGCGCGGGCCTACGAGCTGGCCGTGCTGCTCTGCGCGCTGGCCTTCTGGCAGCTGGCCAGGGCCCGGCGTCGCGCCCCCGGGGCGCTGGCGTGGTGGGCCGTGTTCGCCGCACTCGCCCTCACCGCCCACTACATCACCGCCTTCCCCCTGCTCGCCGAGGCGGCGGTGCTGCTGTGGTGGCGCCGCGACCGCGCCGCCGTCCTGGCCGTCGGCGCCGTCGGTGTGGCCGGGCTCGCGCTCGTGCCGCTGCTCGTGGGCCAGCGCGACAACCCCCTGGCCGGGTACGTGCACGGCACGCCGCTGCGGCAGCTCGCCGAGGTGGTCAAGCAGTTCGCGGTCGGCTACGACGGCCCGTGGGAGGTGGTGCTGGGCACCCTCGCCATCGCGCTGCTGGCCGCGGGGCTCCTGCTCGTCCTCGTGGCGCCCCCGCGCAGCCGGGCGGCGGCCCGGCTGTGCCTGCTCGTGGCCGCCGCCTCGCCCGCCGGGCTGCTCCTCCTCCTGGCCGCCGGGCAGAACCAGCTGCTCAGCCGGTACATGCTGCCCGCGCTGCCGCTCGTCCTGCTCGTCGTCGCCGCCGGGTTCGCCGCGCCGCGGGCGGGGCGGTGGGGCCTGGCCGGCGCCGTCCTGCTGTGCGCGGTCGGCCTCACCGTCACCGTCGGCGTCGCCGTCACCCCGTCGGAGCGCACCCGCGAGGACTGGCGCGGCGCGGCCGACGCCCTCTCCTCGCCGCTGCGCCCGCGGGCCCTCGTCGTCTTCCCGCCCTCGGGCACCCTGCCGCTCTCGCTCTACGTGCCGGGGGTGACGGAGCCCCGGGAGCAGGTCCTGCGCGTGCGCGAGATCGACTTCATCGACACCGCGCTGGACCGCGACCACCGCCGCCCCGTCCCCTTCCCGGCGACGCTGCCCGGCAACCCGCTGTTCCGCCTGGCCGGGCAGTCCCGCACGTCCACCGCGGCGGTGGTGCGCTACGTCGCTCCCGTGCCCACGCCCATCCCGGCCGTGTCGATCCTCGGCGCCCAGGCGGGCGGCCGGCAAAGCGCCGTGCTCGTCCAGCGGTGAGCCGGTCCGCGCAATACCCTGGCGCCATGTCCCCGTACGAGCACGCCTCCCTGGACGGGCGGATCCTGCCCCTCGCCGACGCCCTGGTCCCCGTCACCGACGAGGGCCTGCTGCGCGGCGACGGCGTCTTCGAGGTCACGCGCCTGTACGACGGCGTCCCGTTCGCGTGGGCCGAGCACCTGGAGAGGATGACCGCGTCGGCGGCCAACCTGCGCCTGCCGTTCGACGCCGCCCGGATGGACGCGGACGTCCGCGCGCTGATCGAGGTCGCCCGGCCGGGCGACTGCGCAATGCGCTGCGTGGTCACGCGCGGGGGCCGGCGGATCGTCCTGCTCGAGCCGCTCAAGGACACGTCCGCGGCCATCGCGCTGGCCAGCATCACCTATGCGCCGACCCGGATCCTCGACGGGGTCAAGTCGCTGAGCTACGGCGCCAACATGCTCGCCACCCGCGTGGCCCAGGAGCGCGGCGCCGACGAGGCGCTGCTCGTCACCCCGCATGGGCGGATCCTGGAGGCCCCGACGTCCTCGCTGTTCTACGTGCTCGAGGGCGAGGGGCTCTACACGCCCCCGCTGGGCGACCACGTCCTGGACTCCATCACCCGCCGCTACGTCATCGAGATCACCGGCGCGACCGAGTGGGTGACCGGCGCGGACATGATCGGGTCGATGACCGAGGCCTTCCTGGCCTCCACGCTGCGCGAGGTGCAGGCGGTCGCGGCGATCGACGGGCATCGGATGGACGCGCCGGGCCCGCGGACCGCGCTGGCCGCCGAGGCGGTCGCCCGGCACATCCGCGAGACGGTGTCCGCGTGAAGATCGTCACCGTCGTCGGCAACCGGCCCCAGTTCGTCAAGGCGGCCGCCGTCTCGCCGCTGCTGCGCCAGGCGCACGAGGAGGTGCTCGTCCACACCGGCCAGCACTACGACGACGAGCTGTCGGGCATCTTCGTGCGGGAGCTGGCGATGCCGCTCCCGGAGATCCAGCTCGCGCTCGGCACCGGCAGCAACACCGAGCAGACGGCGCGCATGCTCGCCGCGCTGGCGCCCATCCTCGCCGAGGAGGAGCCGGGGGCGGTGCTCGTCTACGGCGACACCAACTCCACGCTCGCCGCCGGCCTGGCCGCCGCGCAGGCGGGCATCCCCGTCGCCCACGTGGAGGCGGGCATGCGCTCCTTCGACCGGCGGATGCCGGAGGAGCTCAACCGCGTCCTCACCGACCACCTCTCGTCGCTGCTGCTGTGCTCCACGAGCACGGCGGTGGAGAACCTGCACCGCGAGGCGGTGGTGGGGCGGGTGGAGCTCGTCGGCGACGTGATGGCCGACATCTCCGCGACGATCCGCCCGCGCGCGGCGGCCGACGACGCGCCCCTGGAGCGCGCGGGGGTGGAGCCCGGCGGCTACCTCCTGGCCACCGCCCACCGCGCCGGCAACGTCGACGACCCGGTGCGGCTCGCCTCGCTGGTGGACGTCCTGGTGGCGGTGGGCGAGCCGCTCGTGCTCCCGCTGCACCCGCGCACCCAGGCGCGCCTGGAGACGACCGGCCTGTTGCGCCGCCTGCAGGAGGCCGAGCACGTGCGGCTCCTGCCGCCGCTCGGCTATCTGGAGTTCACCGCCCTGCTCGTGCGCGCCCGCGCGGTGCTCACCGACTCCGGCGGGGTGCAGAAG
>CAZXNX010000011.1:8082-18407 GCA_964642225.1 uncultured Solirubrobacteraceae bacterium
TCGAGACGATCGAGGTCGGCTGGAACGTGCTGGTGGACCTCGATCCCGCCGCCGCGGTGGCCGCCCTGGCCCGCCCGCGCCCCGAAGCGCACCCGGACCTGTACGGCGACGGCGAGGCCGGCGCGCGCGTCGTCGCCGCGCTGGCCACCCTCACGCGCTGACGGAGGGGCGCCCGATCCGCACGACGGGCACGCCGGCGGCGGTGAAGGGCGCCGGGTCCACCGCGCCGCGGCCGTCGACGACGACCCGGGCGCCGGGCACGTCGGCCGGCGTGAGCGTGGCGTACGTGGCGTGGTCGGCCTGCAGGATCGCCGCGTCGACGGGCGAGCCGTCCCAGGGGACGAAGCCCAGGGCGCGCAGCTCCTCGTCGGTGTAGAGCGGGTCTGCGGCCAGCGGCACGGCGCCGCGGGCCAGCAGCGTGTCGTGCAGGCCGAAGGCGCCGGAGAAGGCCGTCTCCTTGACGTTGCCGCGGTAGGCGATGCCGAGGATGAGCACGCGGGCGCCGGCGGGCGGCGCGCCGAGGGCATCGGCGAGCAGGTCGACGGTGTAGGCGGGCATCGCGTCGTTGACCGCGCGGCCGGCGGCGGGGAGCCGGGCCTGCGGGTCGCCCTCCAGGTAGAAGCGCGGGTAGACGGGGATGCAGTGGCCGCCGACCGCCACGCCGGGCCGGTGGATGTGGCTGAACGGCTGGGAGTTGGCCGCGGCGATGACGCGGTCCACGTCGATCCCGGCGCGGTCGGCGAAGCGGGCGAACTCGTTGGCCAGGGCGATGTTCACATCGCGGTACGTCGTCTCGGCGAGCTTGGCCAGCTCGGCGCCCTCGGCGCCATCCATCGCCCACACCTGCGGGGTGATGAACGATGAGTAGAGGTCCACGCCGCGCCGCTCGCCCTCCGGCGTCAGTCCGCCGACCAGCTTGGGGTAGGTGTCCAGGTCGGCGAACACGCGGCCGCTGTAGACCCGCTCGGGGCTGAAGACGGTGAAGAAGTCCCGCTCGGAGGCCAGCCCGCTGCCCCGCTCCAGGGCCGGCGCGATCCGGGTGCGGGTGCTGCCGACCGGGAGGGTCGTCTCGATGGAGACGACGGTGGGCGGCCCCCCGGGCTCCTGGGCGCGCAGGCCGGCGGCGAGGTCCTCCACGACGGAGTCGAGGATGCGCCAGTCGGGCCGCGCGTCGTCGTCGACCATCAGCGGCGGGACCGCGATCACGAGGTCGGCGCCGGCGGCCACCGCCGTGACCGTGCCGGTGGTCGCCCGCAGGCGCCCGTCGCCGACGACCTCCTTCAGCGCGTCGGCCAGGCCGCCTTCGCCGGGGAAGGGCTCGCGCGCCGCGTTGACGGCGGCGACCACGGCGGGGTCGACGTCGCAGCCGACGACCTCGTGGCCGGCGCGGGCGATGTGGACGGCGAGAGGGAGCCCGATCTTGCCGAGGGCGACGACGACGGCCCTCACGCCGGCACCCGCATCGACTCTCCGGTCTGCGCGCTGGACAGCACCGTCTCGGCGGCCCGCACGGTCTCCAGGCCCTCCTGCAGCGTCACCACCGGATCGGGGCCGGGCCGGCCGGCGACGTGGGCGGCGAAGGCCTCGAGCTCGACGAGGATCGGCTCCCGGCGGTTGAGCGCGTAACGCACCGAGTTGCCCTCGGTCACGCCGCGCAGCGCCTGGTCGGACTCCCACCCGGAGGTGGGGATCGAGCCGTTCTCGAAGAACGTCAGGTCGCTGGTCAGCGTGTCGGCCACCAGCATCCCCTTGTCGCCGAGCACGCGGGTGCGGCGGGTCTTGGTGGGGGTGAGCCAGTCGACGACGTTGTTGAAGGTCACGCCGCTCTGCAGGCGGCCGGTCACCAGGACGAGGTCCTCGTGGGGGCGGCCGGTGCGGTTGGTCGTCTGGGCGGCGAGCAGGTCGATGGGCGATCCGCCGATCCAGCGCACGAGATCGAGGTCGTGGGTGGCGAGGTCCTTGACCACGCCGACGTCCCGCACGCGGTCCGGGAAGGGGCCCAGGCGCTCGGTGGCGATGAGGAAGACCTCGCCGAGCTGGCCCTCCTGCACCCGGCGGCGCAGCTCCAGCAGGGCGGGGTTGTAGCGCTCCACGTGGCCGACGGCGCCCAGGACGTGGTTGGCCTCGCACGCGGCGATGATCGCCTCGGCCTCCTGCGTCGTGGCGGCCAGCGGCTTCTCCACGAGGACGTGGACGCCGGCGGCGGCGCACACGGCGGCGGCGGCCAGGTGCTCCTCGGTCGGCACGGCCAGGACGACGAACGCGGGCCGCTCCCCCTCGGGGCGGTCCAGCAGCGCCTCCAGCGACGGGAACAGGTCGGCGGGCTCGCGCACCACACCGAAGCGATCACCGGCGGGATCGGCGGCGCCGGCGAAGGCCAGCGCGGGCGAGGTCTGCAGCAGGCGGGCGTGGTGGCGGCCGATCATCCCGAGGCCCAGCACCGCGCCGCGCACCGGGGAGTCATGAGGGCCGGTCGACACCGCACTAGGGTATCTGGATGCCCTCTGACGCCTGGGACACGGCAACCATCGACCCGAGCGCGCGGCTCGCGGACGACGTCGTGCTCGGCACGGGGGTGGTGATCCACGCCGGCGTGGTCCTCGGCCCCGGGGTGCAGGTCGGCGACCACGTCATCCTCGGCAAGTCCCCGACGCTGGCGGCCCGCTCCAGCGCCCCGCGCCAGGACGCCGCCCCGCTGATCGTCGAGGCGGGCGCCGCGATCCTCGCCCAGGCCATCGTCTTCGCGGGCGCCCACATCGGGGAGGACGCCATCGTCGGCGACCAGTCCTACGTCCGCGAGCGCGCCGTCGTCGGCGCCGGCTCGGTGGTCGGGCGCGGCTCCTGCGTGGACTTCGACGTGACGATCGGCCGGCGCGTGCGCGTGCAGACGATGGTCTACCTCACCGCCCACGCGGTGGTGGAGGACGACGTGTTCATCGGCCCCGGCGTCGTCACCACCAACGACCACACGATGGCCCGCCAGCCCCCGAGCGCCCCGCTGCTGGGCCCGGTGCTGCGCCGCGCCTGCCGCATCGGCGGCGGCGCCGTCCTGGTCCCCGGGATCGAGGTGGGCGAGGAGGCCTTCGTCGCCGCCGGCTCGGTGGTCACCAACAACGTGCCGCCGCGCGCCGTGGTGATGGGCGTCCCGGCCCGCGTCGTGCGCCACGTGGCCGACGAGGACCTGCTCCAGCCGCCCGACTGAGCCGCGTGTCGACACGGCCGGCGAAACACCCGGCGTCCCGGGTCGTTGCAGCACCGTGGGCGTCACGGGGGAGCGGCTGGACCATCGGGGGTACCTGGGCACCGGGTACTTCCCCGTGCTCGACGGCCTGCGTGCGCTGTGCGTCCTGCTCGTCGTCACCGCCCACGTGCACGCCGCGGCCTGGGCGCCGATCGCGGGGCGCCAGGGCGTCATCGGCTTCTTCGTCCTCAGCGGGTTCCTCATCACCACCCTGTGCGCGCGTGAGGCGACCGCCGAGGGCCGCGTGGCGCTCGGGGCCTTCTACGTGCGCCGGGCGTTCCGCATCCTGCCGCTCTACCTCGTGGTGCTCGCCGCCTACGTCGTCTTCGTCGTGGTGCTGGGGCAGGAGGCGCAGAAGCGCTCGGGCCTCCTGCTCGCGCTGCCCTACTTCCTCACCTTCACCAACGAGATCCCCGTGCACTGGGGTCACGCCCACGTCGCGATCCCGTTCTTCCAGACGTGGTCGCTGGGCGTGGAGGAGAAGTTCTACGTCGTGTGGCCGTTGCTGGGCTACGGGCTGCTGCTCGGCGTCCGTCGGGCCCGGGTGGCCCTGCTGGCGGCGGTCGTCGCGGCCCTGACGGTGGCCCAGGCCGGGCCCGGCGGGGCCTGGGCCGGGTGGTACGGAGCCCTGGCGATCGGATGCCTGCTGGGGGTCCTGCTCAACGACCCGCGCGCCTACCGCGTGCTGGCCGCGTCGGTCCGGCCGTGGACGGGGGCCCTGGCCCTGGCCGTCCTCGTCGCCGATCACCTGCTCGTCGGCGGGCACAGCAACCTCGCCACCGTCCTCTACCCCTGGGTCTTCGCCTGGCTCATCCTGGCCCTGCTCGTCGCCGACTCACGGGTGGCGGGATGGGCGCGCAGCCGGCCGGCCGTCTTCGTGGGCACGCGGTCGTACGGCATCTACCTCGTGCACCTGCTCGCGCTGGCGATCGTCGACCGGTTCGTGGTGCCGGCCGACGCGCTGTCCCCGTCGACCGGGCTGGAATACCTCCTGGCCATCGCGCTCAGCCTGGCCATCGCCGATGTCCTGCGCCGGGCGGTCGAGCGCCCGATGATCGGCTGGGGCCGGGCACTCACCGCCGCGCACCGGCCCGCGATCGACCGGCCGCCCGCCACGGCGGCCGCGGGGTGACGTCAGGCCGGGGCCGGCTCGACCACGACCACGACGTTCCCGTCGGGGTCGCGCACCATGAACATCAGCGGCGCGCCGGGCGTCGTCATCGGCTCCGGGTCGACGTCGAGGCCGTCGATCGCGCGCAGGCGGGCGTGTTCGCCGCGGACGTCGGCCGTCTCCACGCCGATCCCGCCGCCGCCGGGCTCGTCGGCCATGGGCGGGTTGAGCGCCAGCCGCGCGGTGGAGCCGGGCGGGGCGACCTCGAGCCAGCGCATCTCGCCGTTCTCGCCGAAGCGGGTGTCGGAGCGCACCTCGAAGCCGAGCTTCTCGGTGTAGAACGCCTTGGCGGCGTCCTGGTCGGCGACCGTGAACATCACGACGCCGATGTTGGAGAGGGTGGTGGGGGCGTGGGTCATATCGCTCATGCTCCCAGGACGGCCGGGGTCCGCGGAACTCATCGGTCGGCTCAGCGGGCGCGCATCGTGTTGTTGCGCGCGTCGTGCGTCAGCTCGGCCAGCCCCAGCGCCTCCAGCAGCGGCGGCAGGTAGACGCCGAAGCGCCCCCGCAGCCCCTTCTTCAGGCCGTACCAGCCGCCGACCGGGTTGTCGGGGGACCGTCCCCAGGCCTCGACGCTGCCCTCCGGCGCCGGCTTCTGCTCGTCCGCGCCGCCGAGGGGGATCCAGTCGCCGTGGGCCACGAGCATGGCGTGGAGGTCCTCGATGGCCTCCAGCCGGTAGCTCAGGCGGGTGCTGCCGACCTGGCAGACCAGGGCCGGCGGGTCGGCCTCCTCGTCCCGCCACATCGCGTAGCGCGACTTCCCGGGCGGCGTCGCGAGCTGCCACGGGTCGTCAGGGGTTCCGGAGCCCGTCGCCTTCGTCGTCACGGCCGCGTCCTTTCCGGGTGGAGGGGCCAACCATACGGTCACCGGCCAGAGGGCGTGATGCGGAGCACCGCACCGACGTACGCCCGCGCCGCCCGGCGCGCCTCGCGCAGCGCGGCCGGGTCACCGCCCGGGTCGTCGGTGAAGGCGTGCACGAGGAGGCCGTTGATCAGGGCGACGAGGGCCCGCCACTGCTCGGGCGTCCCGCGCCGCGACCCGGCCTGCCGGCGCAGCACCGCGCCGAGGCTGACGGCGATGGACGCGTCGGTGTCGCGTTCCAGCTCCCGCGTGGCGGTGTCGAGGGTGCCCGACAGCCACAGGCGGCGGATGGCCGGATGCTCGCGGATCACGGCGGCGTAGCCGTCGATGACCCGGCCGACGGTGCGCTCCCAGTCCTCGCGGCCGGGCGCAACGGAGGCGTCGAGCACCGCCGGCATCGCGGCCAGATAGCGCACCGCCAGCGCCTGGAGCACCGCATCCTTGTCCTCGAAGAACTGGTACAGCGTGCCGGTCGGGACCCCGGCGGCGTCGGCCAGGTCGCGCACTGCGATGTCCTGCACCTCGTGGTCGCGCAGCAGCTCGGCCGCGCCGTCCAGCAGCGCCTCGACGCGCCGGACGCTGCGGTCCTGCGCCGGCTGGCGCTTGAGGAGGTGGGCGTACGGAAGGGCGTCGCTCACGCCTCGCGCGCCACGTGCGCCCCGAGCGCGGAGAAGAGGAGGGCGCCGACCGGGCCGAGGATGATGGCGCGCGTCGAAAGGTTCCCGCGGCGGGCCTCGTCGAAGCCCGCGACCGCGTCGACGGCGTCGACGACCGCGCCCACCCGGGCGACCTGCGCGAGGCTGGAGGACGGTGCGGCCAGCAGCGTCACCGCGAGGGCCATCTCCCGGGCGCCGAACAGGCGCCCGACGAAGCGGCTGGAGGCGGGTGGCTGCTCCATGCCGAACAGGCGGACGGTGAGGTCGGGCGCGACCCATGCGCCGACGCCGATGGCGGCGCGCGTGACGCCGAGGAACGTGCGGGCTCGTGACATGACGCGAACATACACCACGTTCATGTTCGCGCTCAACCCTTCTTCTTGTGGTGCTTGCCCTTGTGCTTGCCCGCGCCGGCCTTGGCCTTCTGCTTCTCGGCGGTGACCACGGCGGCGTCGATGCCCTCGCCCAGCTCGGGATGCTCGAGCTCCGGGGGCTCCGCCTCGGGCTCCGGCAGCCCCTCGACCATCGGCAGGCCGTCCGGGCGCGCGCCCTTCCTGGCCGCCTTCACGCTGTCGTAGAAGTGCTCGGGCCCGATCAGCTCGACCACCCCCAGGCTCGTCAGCGCGTCGTGCACCGGCCCCTTGACCCGGCACATGCGCAGCTCGACGTCCCGCTCCCGCAGGTCGCCGAGGAGGTCGACCAGCACGTCCGTCCCGGTGAGGTCGATCTGCGTCATCGCATCGCACACCAGCACGACGGTGTGCGGCCGCGGGTCGTGGGCGTCGACGAGCCCGATCACCGAGTGGTGGAAGTACTCGGCGTTGGCGAAGAAGAGCTGGGACTCGAAGCGGACGATCAGCACGTCGTCCTGCGTCTTGGCCTCCGGGTGCCGGCTGACGTCCCGGTGGCGCCGCGCCCCGTGCACCTTGCCCAGGACGGCGACGCGCGGCCGGGCGCTGCGGTACAGCACGGCCAGCAGCGTGACCACGACGCCGACGACGATGCCGTTGAGGATGCCGAACAGCAGCGTGCCGCAGAACGTGATCAGCGCCGACCAGAACTCCGGGTGCACGGGCACCCACCGCCTGGGACGGCCGGTCGAGTGCTGGGCGGCGCGCTGGAAGCGCAGCAGCCGGCGGAACCCCGGGAGGTCGATGAATCCGATGACGGCCGCGATCACCACCGCCGCCAGCACGGGATAGGGCAGGTCCGAGAACAGCGGCGTGAGGAACAGGAGGGTGGCGATGAGCGCCCCCTTGGTGACGAGGGACGCCACGACGGTCCGCCCGCCCGCGCCGTCCGACAGCGCCGTCTGGGCAAAGCTCGCGTTCCCCGGGTACCCCTGGAACAGGCCGGCCGCCGCGTTGCCGAGGCTGAGGCCCAGGAGCTCGCTGCGCGGCTCGACGGGGTAGTGCCGCGTGCGCGAGAACGTCCGGCCGATCGCCATGGTCTCGATGAACGCGATCAGCGCGATGCCCACGGCCGGGCCGGTGAGCGCCTCGATGTCCTCCCAGGTCACGTCCGGCAGCCCGGGGGTGGGGAGGCCGCCGGGCACCTCGCCCACCACCGCCACGGTGTCCGACAGCCCCAGGGCGGCCACCACGGCGGTCGCGCCGATGACGATGACGAGCTCGCGCGGCACGCGGGGCGCAAGGCGTCGTAACAGCAGCAGCAGCGCCAGCGCGCCGAGGCCCAGCAGCAGCGAGTCCACGTCGATCAGGGAGAAGCGGTCGACGACCCCGCTGATCGTCGTCTGGAACGTCGTCGTGGTGACGCCCGTGAGGCCCATGAGATTGGGGAGCTGGGCGGCGATGATCACCAGGGAGATCGCCGCGGTGAACCCGATCAGCACGGCGCGGGAGAGGTAGTCGGCGATGAACCCCAGCCGCAGCACGTACGCCGCAAGAAGGATCACCGCCACCATGAGCGCCAGCAGCGCAGCCAGGGCGGTGGCCCGCGCGACGTTGCTGCCCGCCAGCGGCGCGATCGCCGCCGCGGTGAGGATCGAGCTCGTCGACGTGGGTCCCACCTGCGCCTGGCGGATCGTCCCCGCCACCGCGTAGGCGATGCCGGCCACCGCCGAGGCGTACAGGCCGACGATCGGTGGCAACCCCGCCAGCTCGGCGTAGGCCAGGCCGCTGGGGACCGCGGCGGCCCACACGGCCAGGCCGGCGGACACGTCCCCGCGCAGACTCCGGCGACCGTAGCCCCGCAGCGTCGCCACCGCCGGGACGAGCCGTTCCAGGCGTGTGGGGTCGTGCACGCTCTCCGGGGCCACGTCCGTCACCCCGGCGAGACTAGACGAGACGTAGTTGGCGCGTTAACGCAATGTCAACGGGCCAGCGCGCTGGAGGCCGCGGCGGCCGTCCAGATGACCTGCTCGCGACCGGGCCCGACGCCCACGAGGACGACCGGCACGCCGGTCTGCTCCTCGATGTACTTCAGGTAGTCGCGCGCGGCCTGGGGGAGCTCATCGACGGTGCGGGCGCCGGTGATGTCCTCCGTCCAGCCCTCGAGCTCCTCGTACTCGCCGACCGCGTGGTGCAGCACCGTCTGGTGGTAGGGGAACGTCTTGAAGACCGCGTCCTCCTCACCCCGGTATTGCGTGCAGACCTTGATCTGCTCGAAGCCGCTGAGCACGTCGAGCTTCGTCACGGCCAGCGCGGTGAGGCCGTTGATGCGCACGGCGTAGCGCAGCGCCACGATGTCGAGCCAGCCGGTGCGGCGCGGCCGGCCGGTGGTGGTGCCGAACTCGTGGCCGTTGGCGCGGATCTGTTCGCCGGTCTCGTCGTGCAGCTCGGACGGGAAGGGGCCGGAGCCCACGCGCGTGGCGTAGGCCTTGGTGATGCCCCACACCTCGTCGATGTCCTTGGGGCCGACGCCGGCGCCGATGCACGCCGCGCCCGCCACGGGGTTGGAGGACGTGACGAAGGGATAGGTGCCGTGGTCGATGTCCAGGAGCGCGCCCTGGGCGCCCTCGAACAGCACGTTGCGCTCGTCGTCGAGCATCGCCCACGCCATCGCGGCGGTGTCGGCGATGTGCTGCTCCAGGCGGTGGCCGAAGGTGAGGTACTCCTCGGTCATCGACTGCAGGTCCAGCGTCTTGCTCACGGCGCGCAGCATGAGCCGCTTGGGCTCGAGCGCGGCGGTGATCTTCTGCTTGAGGATCTTCTCGTCCAGCAGGTCCTGGATGCGGATGCCCAGGCGGGCGGACTTGTCGGCGTAGCAGGGGCCGATGCCGCGCTTGGTGGTGCCGATCTCCAGCTTGCCGAGCTTCTTCTCGCCCTCGTCGTCCAGCAGCCGGTGGTAGGGCATGATCACGTGCGCGTTGGCGGAGACCTTCAGGCCGCTGACGTCGACGTTGCGGGCGCGCAGCCCGTCGATCTCCTCGCACAGCACGGCCGGGTCCACGACGACGCCGTTGCCGATGATGCAGTGCTTGCCCGGGTACAGGATGCCGCTGGGGATGAGGTGGAACTTCCACGTCTCACCCTCGCGGACGATCGTGTGTCCCGCGTTGTTGCCGCCCTGGAAGCGGATCACGCCGTCCGAGCGCTCGGCCAACAGGTCGACGACCTTGCCCTTGCCCTCGTCGCCCCACTGGGCGCCCACGATCACGATGCCTGGCATGAAGCCGGTGAGTCTACGTGGTCAGACGGGGCGCAGGCCGTACGTCTGCTGGCGCTGATCGGCGCCGTACAGCGGCAGCTCCTCGCACATCTCCTCCAGCCGCGACACCGTGCGCTCGCCGATCTGCTCCACCAGCTCCTCGCGGGGGAGGTTCGTGGTGATGAGCATCGCCCGCTGGTCCTCGTAGCGCGCGTTGACGATCGCGTAGAGCTGCTCGAGCACCCAGGGGCTCGTCTTCTCCGCCCCGAGGTCGTCGATGTGGAGCAGGTCGACGGCGCCGAGGCGGTCCAGCAGCTCCACGTAGGAGCGCTCGCTGGCGTCGTCGAAGGTGGTGCGGATCTCGGCCAGCAGCCTGGGCAGCGAGTAGATCGCCACGTCCTTGCCGGCCTCCAGCGCGTGGGAGGAGACGAGCATCGCCAGCGTCGTCTTGCCGGTGCCGACGTCGCCGAACAGCCACAGGCCGCGGCCCGCCGCCAGGTTGTCGTCCAGGTCGCGCACGTAGCGCCGCACCTGCGTCACCACCGGGGCGGCGATCTCCGTCACCGGCGGGCGGTCGAAGGACACGCCCCGGTAGCGCTTGGGGATCACGCCCGACAGGTCGCGGGCCCGGCGCCCGTCGATGCGCAGCGGCCGGCACTGGCAGACCGTCGCCTCGTTGCGCTCCTCGTCGATGATGAAGCCGCTGCCGTCGCACCGCCCGAAGGGGCACGGATCGTCGCTGCTGAGGGTCGGCCGGCTCACTCCCCTGAGACTAGGGAATCTCCC
>CAZXNX010000012.1:0-2734 GCA_964642225.1 uncultured Solirubrobacteraceae bacterium
GCCCGCGTGCTGCACCTCGGGGACACGATGTTCCACGGCTACTGGTGGCGGATGGCGTTGCGGCACGGCCCCCTCGACGTGGTCCTCGTCCCGGTGAACGGCGCCGTGGTGGCATTCCCCAACCGCACGCCGGCCAGCCCGCTGCCCGTCGCGATGGACCCCGCGCAGGCGGCGATCGCGGCCGGGCTCCTCGGGGCCCGCCTGGCGATCCCCATCCACGCCGAGGGCTATGAGATCGACGGCATCTACCACCCCGTCCCGGACGGAGCCGCCCAGTTCGCCGAGGCCGCCGCCGAACGCGGCGTGCCGGTGCGGATTCTCGAGCTGGGCGAGACGATGGAGGTCGCCGCCGACCTGCGGGATACTGCGGGTGATGCCGGCGCACCGTGACGACCAGGTCCCCAAGCAGCCCCGTCTCCCTCCCCGCTGGTTCATGCGCCTCTTCTGGGTCGTCCACCGGTGGACCTACCGCCTGAGCGGCGGCCACCTGGGACTGTGGCGGGAGAAGCCCGGCAGATGGGGCGCCATGCGGCTCACCACGACCGGGCGACGGACGGGCCGCGAGCGCTCGGTCATGGTCGGCTACTTCGAGGACGGCCCGGACGTGGTGGCCATGGCGATGAACGGCTGGGGCGACGGCGAGCCCGCATGGTGGCTGAACCTGCAGGCCCACCCCGACGTGCGGGTCGACCTGCCCGACGGGTCGCGCCTGGTCCACGCACGCGCCGCCGAGGGCGCGGAGCGCGAACGCCTGTGGGACCGGTGGCGCGCGATCGACGAGGGGCTCGACGACTACGCGGCCCGCCGCTCCATGGAGACCGCGGTCGTGGTCTTCGAGCCGCGGCCCGGCCCCTAGACCGCGCGGCCCGCCCTACGGCGTCGGTGTGACGCGCGCGAAAATGCGCCGGAGCGTGTCCAGGTCCTCGGCGCTGAGGTCGCTGAGCGCCGGCGGCGGTGTGCTGAGGATCGTGTCGGCACGCTGCGCCAGCTCCTTGCCCTTGCGGGTGGGCTCGACGAGCTTGGCGCGGCGGTCGGTCGGGTGCGGCTTGCGGCGGGCGAGGCCCTGCGCCTCGAGGTCGTCGACCAGCACCGTGGCGTTGGGCGGGTCGATGCCGAGCGCGGCGGCGAGCTCGCCCATCGCCATGGGACGGCGCGCGAGGCGCCGCAGCGCCCGCGAACGGCTGAAGCTGAGTCCCGTCACCTCGGCCACCTCCCGGCGCCTGCCACGGTCGAGCACGAGGTCGCTCATGAGCAGCCAGACCTCACGTGCGGCGTCCTCGGTGGCCGGTTCCGTCATTCGCACCCCATTCTATGCGGGGAGTGCTTCGGGATTGAGCGCAGCCGCCGTGCGCCGGGCCGACGCGTCGGCCCGGCCGGTCGTCGCCGTGAGCCCGAGCACGAGCACGAGCGCTCCGGCGGCGGTGAGCGCCCACCAGCCCGCGTGACTGGCGGAGGCCAGGCCCGCATGGAGGGACGACCCGGCACGGGACGTGACGATCGCGCCGACGACCGCGACCCCGAGCGTCTGGCCGAACTGGCGCGAGGTGGTGGCGATCGCCGAGGCGACGCCCGCCTGCGCCCGGGGCATTCCCGACACGGCCGCGTTGGTGATGGGGGCGTTGATGAACCCGAAGCCCGTTCCGAAGACCGCGTACGCGGCGATCAGCCACGCGAAGGGGGTGTCCGCATCGATCGCGGTGAGCATCGCGCAGGCCGCCGCCATGCACACGCCGGACACCACCAGAGGCAGCCGGGGACCGTGGCGGCCGACGATCCGGCCGGACAACGGCGACATGACGACGGTCATGAGGGCCATCGGCACCGTGGCGAGACCGGCCTGGATCGGTGAGAGCTCGCGAACGTCCTGCAGGTAGATCGTGTTGAGGAAGAGGAAGCCGCCGAACGCGGCGAAGCCGGCGACCGAGATGACGATCGAGGACGAGAACGGGATCGAGCGGAAGAACCGCAGGTCCACGAGCGGCTCGGCGCGGCGCGGCTCGTAGCGCAGGAGGGCCAGCAGCGCCCCGGCGGACACGGCGAAGGTCCCGACGATGGCGGGCGACAGCCAGCCCAGGCTCGGCGCCTCGATGATGCCGAAGGTGAGCGTGGACAGCAGCACCATGATCAGGGCCTGACCGACGGGGTCGAACCGGCGCGGCCGCGGCGCCCGGGATTCCGGAACGAACCGGAGGGTCAGCAGGATCGCCGCGAGGCCGATCGGGATGTTGATCAGGAAGATCGACCGCCACCCCAGCGAGGAGACGAGCGACCCGCCGACGATGGGACCGAGCGCCATCGAGATGCCGAACACGGCGCCCCACACGCCGACGGCCTGCGCGCGCTCGCGCGGGTCGGTGAAGGTGTTGGTGATGATGGCCATGGCCACCGGGTTCATCATCGACCCGCCGACGGCCTGGAGGATGCGCGCGGCGATGAGGATCTCGACGCTCGGCGCCAGACTGCACAGCAGCGAGGCCGCCGAGAAGATCGCGAGGCCGGTGGCGAAGGTGCGCCGCCGGCCGAAGCGGTCGGCCGTGGAGCCCGAGAGCATGAGCAGGCTTGCCATGACGACGGTGTAGGCCCCCACGGTCCACTGCAGTCCGGAGAGGCCGGCGCCGAGATCGCTCTGGATCGATGGCAGCGCGACGTTCACCGCGGTGATGTCGAGGCCCACGATGAACAGGCTGAGGCAGCAGATGAGCAGGACGCCCGTCTTGCGCCGGCGACCGAGCTG
>CAZXNX010000012.1:2834-17731 GCA_964642225.1 uncultured Solirubrobacteraceae bacterium
CAGCTCGCCCAGCGCCGCCAGCACCAGTTCGTCGTGCTTCTTCGGCGACACCTTGGGGATCACGTGGACGACCGTGCCCGCGCCGTCGATGATGAACGTCGCGCGCAGGGCGCCCCAGTAGGTGCGGCCGTACATCGACTTCTCGGCCCAGGTGCCGTACTCCTCGCACACCGCGTGGTCCTCGTCGGCCAGCAGGGTGAAGTTGAGCGACTGCTTGTCGTGGAACTTCTTGACCTTGGCGACGGGGTCGGGCGAGAGGCCGAGCACGACGGCGCCGGCACCCTCGTAGTCGGGCAGGTGGTCGCGCACGCCGCAGGCCTGCGTCGTGCAGCCGGGGGTGTCGGCCTTCGGATAGAAGTAGAGGACGACCGTGCGGCCGGCGAAGTCGGCGAGCGAGACGGGGCTGCCGTCCTGGTCGGGGAGGGTGAAGGCGGGTGCGTCCTGGCCGACGTCGATCACGAGGTGCTCCTGCGGTGGAAAACGGGTACGCGATCGATACTGACGGATCGGCGGACGGGATCAGCGCCTGCGACGCGCCCTCGCGGCGATCCGACCGCACCACGACACGAAGCGGCCTACTTCAGCAACCGCGACAACCTCCGGTCCTTGAGCACCCGTCCGCCCGTCTGCTCCTGCGGGCAGTAGGCCAGCACGTACGACTCGTAGTGGACGGCCTCCAGGGTCGTGCCGCAGCGCGGGCACGGCTCGCCCTCGTGCCGGTGTACGAGCAGGGGCAGGGGCAGCTTGTCGGGGATCGGCAGCCGCACCACCTCCTCGTAGTGGGCCAGGGCCTCCCCCAGGCGCCCCACGACGGCGTCGCGCAGGGCGGTCGCCTCTTCGGGACGGAGATCGCCCGCCCGCTTGAAGGGCGACAGCCGCGCCGTCCACAGGATCTCGTCGACCCACGAGCGCCCGATCCCCGCGATCACGCGCTGGTCGCGCAGCACCGCGTGCAGCGGGCGGGCCTTCTGGGGCGCCAGCAGCGCGCCCAGCTCCGGGGGGTCCGGCCACGCCTCGGGGCCCAGGCCCGCCACCACCTCGTCCTGCTCTTCGGTGCCGGCGGCGACCAGGCGCATCCACGCCTGCTGGCGCGTGCCGAACTCGCGCAGCCGCAACTCGCGGTCGCCCTCCCCCTCCAGCCGCAGGAGGACGCGGGAGGTGCGGTCGCGCGGGCCGGCGCGCTTGTCGTACAGCTGCAGGCGACCGGCCGACATGAGGTGGATGATCGCCGTGGGCCCGTCCTCGAAGCGCAGCAGAAACAGCTTGCCCCGCCGCCCGATCGACGCGATCGCTCGGCCCTCCAGGGCCGAGACGGGCGGGTCGAACGTCCGCAGCGCATTGAGCCCCGGCACCAGCACCGAGGACACCACGACGCCGCGCAGCGCCTCGTCCAGCCGGCGCGCGGTGATCTCGACCTCGGGCAGCTCGGGCATCAGACGGTGCCCCCGCCCGGTCCACGTTGCGTAATTTCCCGCATCCTCACCGCGATAGCCTCCCGGACATCATGGCCCATCAGCTCTGGTTCCTCCGACACGGCGACGCCGAACCCCACGGTACCCGGCCCGACCCCGAGCGACGCCTCACCGCCCGTGGCGAGCGTCAGGCGGAGGTGGCGGGGGCGGCGCTGCGCGCGCTGGACATCCCCATGGCCCACGTGGTCACGAGCCCCAAGGTCCGGGCGTTCGACACCGCGCGGATCGCGGTGGAGGCCGGTGTCGGCACCGCGCACACCGTCGACGACGGGCTGGTCGGGCTCGACCGCGCCGAGGCGCTGCGGCTGGCCGACCTGGGTGGGCCCGACGAGAACGTGCTCATCGTCGGCCACAACCCCGACTTCGCCCAGGTCGTCCACGACCTCACCGGCGCCCGCGTGCGGGTCAAGAAGGGCTCGCTGGTCGGCGTCCAGCTCGGCGGCGGCGCGCCGGAGCTGATCGCGGTGCTGCGCCCCGCCGACCTGTCCCCCATCGCCGGGATCGCGCTCGTCGAGTAGCGCAGCTAGCCGCGGGGGTCGGCGTAGGCCTTGGTGGCCGAGCCGGTGAAGGTGGTGCCGTCCGCGTTGGTCCACTTCAGGCGCCACAGGCGCCCGGAGGCGAAGGTGGCGGGGAGCGTGAAGCTGCGGTCGGACTTCGTGGTGAGGGTCTTCAGCGTCTTCCAGGCGCTGCCGCGGCTGGCCTGCTGGACGGTGACCCTGGTGCGGCCGGCGGCCGGGCGCGCGAGGCCCCACAGGGTGACCCGGGTGCCACGCAGCGTGGCCACCAGCGGCAGCCGGAAGCCGTCGTAGGAGGGCTTCTTCTTGCCGGTGTCGGTCTCCAGGCCGGACTGGAAGCCGGGGTAGCGCTTGGCCGCCGACACCCCCTTCACCGTCGCGTCGTCGTGCATCAGGTACTGGGAGAAGCCGTACACGCGGGGGTTGCTCCACGCGAGCTTCTCGGCGATCGAGCGGTGGTCGGACTGGGTGGCGAGCGGGACGCCGGCGCTGCGGTCGGGGTAGGACTGCACGCCGAACTCGGTGAGGTAGACCTTCAGCCTGCCGGTGATCGCCCCGGCCCGCGCCGCCTTGTCCAGGGCGCCGGTGAGGCGGCCGATGGCGCCGATCGTCACGTCGTCGGCCTTGGGCGGGACGAAGAACGGCCCGGCCGGCGGCGCGTAGGGGTGGTGCGCGTAGCCGTCGGTGGTGATCTTGGTGCAGGAGCGGGCGCGCTGGTAGGAGGCGTTCAGGCACAGCGCCTCGCGCAGGAAGGCCAGCGGCGCCACGCCGTCGGCGCCGGCGCGGGGGGCCGTCTCGCCGAAGAGCACGCGCGGGCGCCTGGAGCTGCCCGCGACGAGGCCCTTCTGCCCGGCGATGTAGAGGTTGCGGTAGATCGCCGGCGAGGCGGGCTTGCCCTTGACGAACTGCGGCATCAGGAAGGTGCGGAAGTTCGGCTCGTTCCAGATCGACCACTGCGCGACCTCGTCGCCGAAGCGCGCGGCGGCCGCCTCGGCGAAGTTGCGGTAGTCCGCGGCACGGGGCCGGGTGATCGTGTCGCGGGCGCCCTCGGTGCCCCAGCGCGGCGCGGGGCCGGCGAGGGCGACGGTGACCTTCCACCCCTTGGCGCTCGCCGCGTCGATCATCGGGGCGTACCGGGACCAGTTGTAGCGGGCCGGATCGGTGAGGTCGCCGGACGGGCGGTCGCGGGAGTCGTGCGCCGGCGCCGTGTCGTACCACCGCAGGTTGATGCGCACCGCCGTCACGCCGAGGCTCTCGAGCTTGGGGACGAGCGTCGCCGGGGCCTGCGACTCGTCGGGGGCCTCGAACATGACCTGCTGACCGGACCGGGCCTGGGCCGGCAGCGCCAGGACGGCGGCCGCGAGGCCGAGGAGGGCAAGGGTGCAGAGGATGCGGCGCATGAGGTGAGAGAGGACTCCGGCGGTCTGGGGGCGGTGGCCACGGCGTGTCGCGGTTGCGGACGGCGACACGATGGGCCTGCTCCCGAGACACAATATCGAGGCCAGGGTTGCGGTCCCGTGCGCTGCCGCGCCGATACAGTTGCCCGGCCATGAGCGAAACGCCGACGATCGTCGCCACCCACGAGGAAGCCGCCGGGCTCGAGCTCGAGCCCCTGCTGATCCTCGACCCGCTGGAGGCGCTGCTCGACGAGCACCACATCGGCGCCGGCCCCATCGAGGCCACGTCGGTCGGCGAAGGCCACTCCAACATCACCTATCTCGTGCGCCGGGGGGACGCCGAGGTGGTGCTGCGCCGCCCGCCGCGCGGGCCGCTGCCGCCCAGCGCCCACGACGTGGTCCGGGAGGCCCGGCTGCTCCAGGCCATCCACGGCAACGGCGTGCGCGTGCCGCGCGTGCTGATCCTCTGCGAGGACGCATCGGTGATCGGCGCGCCGTTCTACGTGATGGAGAAGAAGGAGGGCGTCGTGATGACGACCTCCATCCCCGACGCGCTGGACACCCCGCAGCAGCGCCGCGCGATCGCCGACGAGCTGATCGACGCGCTCGTGGAGATCCACGCCTGCGACTGGCGCGCCTGCGGCCTGGAGTGGTTCGGCAAGCCCGAGGGCTACCTCGAGCGCCAGGTGCGCCGCTTCACCGGCCTGTGGGAGCACAACAAGACGCGCGAGCTGCCGGTGCTGGACCAGGTGACCACCTGGCTGGGGGCCAACGTCCCCGAGCAGCAGGCCGCGACCATCGTCCACGGCGACTACCGGCTGGGGAACACGATGTTCACTCACACCGCCCCCGCCTCGCTCAACGCGATCTTCGACTGGGAGCTGGCGACGATCGGCGATCCGCTCGCCGACCTGGGCTACCTCACCGCCACCTACCCGGAGCCGGGCGACGACACCGGCGCCATCTTCTCCCTCGCCGCGGTGACCACCCGCGAGGGCTTCCCCTCCCGGGCCGAGCTCATCGCCCGCTACGAGGAGGGCTCGGGCCGCTCGATGGGCTCTGTGCGCTGGTACACCACGCTGGCGCTGTGGAAGTCGGCTGTCTTCCTCGAGGGCTCCTACGGGCGCCTCCTGGCCGGCACCACCGACGACCCCTTCTTCAAGATGCTCGACACGGGCGTCCCCGAGATCGCCGAGCGCGCCTGGACGGTCAGCCAGAGCGATGTCTGAGCCCGGCCCGGTGGTCACCGGCCTGCTGGTGGACTGGGGCGGCGTCCTCACCACCGACGTGTTCGCGTCGTTCGAGCTGTTCTGCATCGCCGAGGGGCTGGACCCGGCGACGGTCAAGGACGCCTTCCGCCACGACCCGCGCGGACGCCAGGCGCTGCACGACCT
Organism: uncultured Solirubrobacteraceae bacterium; assembly: GCA_964642225.1. Taxonomy (GTDB): domain Bacteria; phylum Actinomycetota; class Thermoleophilia; order Solirubrobacterales; family Solirubrobacteraceae; genus JBBQCW01. The sequence goes on from CAZXNX010000012.1 coordinate 7,613, forward strand.
GGAGACCGGGGCGGTGACGGAGGCGGAGTTCGCCGTGGCCTTCGCCCCCATCATCGGCGTCGACGAGTCCGAGGGCCTGGTGGACCGCCTGTTCGGCGGGATGGCCCAGGACGAGGCGATGACCGACGCGGTGCTGGCCGCCCGGAGCGCCGGCATCCCGACCGGGCTGATCTCCAACTCGTGGGGCGCCGAGCGCTACGACCGGGCGATGCTCGACGAGCTGTTCGACGGGATCGTCATCTCCGGCGAGGTGGGCATCCGCAAGCCCCACGCCGACATCTACCTCCTGGGTGCCGAGCGCATCGACCGGCTCCCGGAGGAGTGCGTGTTCGTCGACGACCTCGGCGGCAACCTCAAGCCGGCCCGCGCCCTGGGCATGACGACCGTGCTGCACACCGACGCGGCCAGCACGATCGCCGCGCTCGAGCCGCTGCTGGGCGTCACCCTGCGCTGACCGGCGCGGAACCGGCCGGCACGGCCTCCTCCTCCACCGTCCCATCCCGGTCGATGCGCTCGCGCAGCTCCCCGCCGCGCCCGGCGGTGACGGCGCGCGCCGCCCGTTCGGGGGTCAGCACGACCCCGCGGGCCTGGGCGTACTCGATGAGCTCCTGCTTCTCCTGCCCCTCCCGCAGCGCCCGCAGGAACAGGTAGGCGAAGAGCCCGAGGGTGAGGAACGACCCTTCGACCATCATGATCGCGCCGGCCGTCTGCTGGTCGGCCAGCGGCGCGAGGTTCCAGTACGCCTCGCCGCGCCCGTAGGCAGGGAAGAAGACCGTCCCGCCCCACAGCAGCACGTTGCCCAGGATCCCGGCCAGCAGCCGCACGGCCACGATGTAGGCGAGCTGCCAGGCGGCGGTGAACCACGGCGGCTTGGGGAGCGGCCCGAACAGCGGCATCCACATGTTGGCGCCGAAGAAGATGAACGAGGCGTGCTGCAGGGCGTGGACCGCCTCGTGGTCCAGCGCCGCGGTGTGGATGACCGGGATGTGCCACAGGTAGAGGTTCAGCGCCCACAGGGGCAGCGCGACGAGCGGGTGGCCGAGGATGCGGATCGCGCCCATGCCCGGCAGCCGCATGACCGGGGCGATGACGGGGCCGGTGAGCCCCAGGACGAGAAGCAGCGTCGCGAGGTCCGCGATCAGCAGGTGCTCGGTCATGTGGGCCAAGAACAGCTCCTCGGCGATGTGCGAGGCCGGCGAGGCGAGCACCAGGAGGATGAGCGCGCAGCCGCCCAGGAAGCAGGCCTGGCGCCAGCCGGGAACGGCACGCGGCGTCCCCGCCAGGTGCCGCACCCGCACCGCGTAGAGCACCGCGGCGAGCAGGGCGGGCGCCAGCTGCAGGGGAGCGAGGGTGCCGCCTCCGACGTGGGCGAGGATCGCCTCCATGCTCCGAGGTTACGCGCTGCCGAGGCTGACGAGGACGACCCCGGCCAGCGCCGCGGCCACCCCGATCCCCTGCACCGTGCGCATGCGCTCCTTGAGGATGGTGCGGGCCAGCACCACGGTGACGACCGGATACAGCGACCCCACCACCGCGACCACCACGAGATCGGCCTTGGTCGCCGCCAGCGCGTAGAGGGCGGTGGAGGCGCAGTCCAGCTGGCCGACCCCGGAGAGGCCGAGCGCGTCACGGCCGCGGGGCAGCCGGGTACGGGTGGCGAGCACGGCGATCGTCACGAGCGGGACGGCCGCGCAGCGGGCCAGCGCGGCGGCCCACAACACGCCGCCCGGCGCCGCCCGGTCGTAGCCGGTGAAGAACAGCCCGAAGCCCAGCGCCGCCCCGAGGGCGAGCAGCACGCTGAGGCGTGTCGCGGGTGAGCGCTCGGCCTCCTCCTCGGCCTCTCGGGAGGCGAGCAGGATGCCGACGAACGCGACGAGCAGGCCCGCGCCGATGAGCACCGTGACGCGGTCGCCCCGGACGATGCCCACCACCACCGGCACGACGGCGCCGGTCGCGGCGATCGGGGCGACGACCGACATGGAGCCGATCGACAGCGCCCGGTAGAAGAGGCCCAGGGCCACCACGCCGGCGGTGCCGGCCGCGGCCGCCGCGAGCGCCTGCCCCGTGTCGGGGAACGGCGGCGCCACGATGGCGATGACGACGAGCAGCGTGACGAGCCCGGCGCCCTCCACGAAGAAGAGCACGCCGAGCACGGGCAGCCGCCGGCTGAAGAGGCCGGCGGCGAAGTCCGAGAAGCCCCAGCAGCAGGCGGCCGCGAAGGCGATGGCGATCCCGAGCACGCAGCGAGTCTGTCAACGCCGCGCGCCCGAGGACGCCACCCTGTCGCTAGCCGCGGTCGCCGCGCCCGTAGAGGAAGCTGAAGAGCTTCGTGAGGCGCATCGACATCTTCTCCGTGTAGGGGAAGGTGTGCGGGTCGCGCTTGCCGTGCAGGCGCGACACGAGGATCGACTGCGACTGGCAGTACTTGCGGATGCCGCCGGCGGCGTGGCGCGAGCCGAGGCCCGACTCCTTGGCGCCGCCCATCGGCATCTCCAGCGCGACGTAGTTCATGAGCGCGTCGTTGACGCACACCGCGCCGGTGTCCAGACGGCGGGCGACGGCCTCGCCGCGCCCGACGTCCTTGGAGAACACCGAGCCGGACAGGCCGTACGGGCCCGTGTTGGCCAGGCGGATGGCCTCCTCCTGGTCACGCACCTTCATGATCGGCAGCGTCGGGCCGAACGTCTCGTTCGTCATGCACTCCATGTCGGGCGTCACGTCGACGAGCACGGTGGGCTCGAAGAAGTGGCCGGCGCCGGTGCCGCGGTGGCCGCCCGTGAGGGCGCGGGCGCCGTGGGCGATCGCGTCGTTGACGTGGCCCTCGACGATGTCGACCTGCTTGGGGAAGGTCATCGAGCCGACCTCGACCGTGCCGGGCCCGCCGGGCACGCCCTGGCGCAGCGCGGCGACCTTCTCCTGGACCTTGCCGACGAACTCGTCGTACACCGGCTCCTCCACGAACACGCGCTCGATGGAGATGCAGGTCTGGCCGGAGTTCTGCATGGAGGCGTAGACGGCGGTGTTGGCCGCGCGCTCGACGTCGGCGTCCGAGAGGACGATCATCGGATCCTTGCCGCCGAGCTCCAGCGAGGTGGGCGTGAGCGACTCGGCGGCCTTGGCGGCCACCTTCTTGCCGGTGGCGGTCGAGCCGGTGAACATGATCATGTCCACCTCGTCGACGAGGGCCGCGCCGGTGTCACCGAGGCCGGTGGCCACCTGGTAGACGTGCTCGGGCAGGCCGCAGTCGCGCATGCACTCGGCCATGAGCAGCGACGTCAGCGGGGTGATCTCGCTCGGCTTGAGGATCACGCTGTTGCCCGCCGCCATCGCCGGGATGCAGTCGCCGAAGGAGTTGGTGAGCGGGTAGTTCCACGGGCCGATCACGCCGATGAGCCCGAGGGGCTTGTAGCGGACGACGAGCTTCTTGCCCTTGACGAGCATGTTGCTGGAGCGCACCCGCTCGTCGGCGAGGTACTTCTCGGCGTTCTTGGCCCAGAAGCCGAAGGCGCCGGCGCCGTAGGAGATCTCGGCCAGCATCGCGTCCTCGTACGTCTTGCCCGTCTCGGACATGATCGTGTCGATCACGCGCTGCTTGTTGTCGATCAGCCACTTCTGGGCGCGCAGGAGGACGCGCGCACGGCCCTCGAAGCCCAGCGCGTTCCAGCCCGGCTGGGCCTGACGGCCGCGGACGGCCATCTCGGCCACGTCCGCGGGGCTGAGGTTGGGCACGTGGGCGATGACCTCGCCCGTGGCCGGATTCTCGACGGCGATGTCCGCGCGCTCCGGGGCTGACCCGTTCGTGGCGACCTGCTCGCTGACCTGCTCCTCGACGCCTGCCATGTTCCTCGCTCCTCTACCGATGCCGGTTGTGCTGCCGCTGCAAAGAGGTCAAGGCTACACCGTCGGCCCCGCCCGGAGGGGCGGGCTTGACAGTGCGTCGACTTGGGCGCGGGGCCGTTCAGTCCGCCGAGCGGGCCGGGCCGGACCGGGCCCGGCTGCGCACGGCGAAGAACACGATGGCGAAGATCACGACGGCCGAGATGGCGCTGACGAGCACCGCGCGGCCAAGGCCCTTGCCGTAGATGGCCAGCTCGACGGCCATCATGATGGCGAAGCCGGCCGCGGCGATCCGCGTGGCCATCACCGCCGGGGGCCGCGAGGCGGGCGCCCCGGCCTGCTGCGGATCGCTCATCAGGCGATGGCGATGGAGACGATGCCCTTGGGCTCCAGCGGCTTGTCGCGGCCGTCGGTCGGCGTCGCCTCGATGGCGTCCACGACGTCCATGCCGGAGACGACCTGGCCGAACACGGTGTGCTTGCCGTCGAGCCACGGGGCGGCCTCGGTGGTGACGAGGAAGAACTGCGACCCGTTGGTGTTGGGGCCGGCGTTGGCCATGGCCAGGGCGCCGCGCACGACCTTGTGGTCGTTGAACTCGTCCTCGAAGGAGTAGCCGGGACCGCCGGTGCCGGTGCCGAGCGGGCAGCCGCCCTGGATCATGAAGTCCTTGATCACGCGGTGGAAGTCGAGCCCGTCGTAGAAGCCCTTGGCGGACAGGTCCTTGAAGTTCTGGACGGTCTTGGGCGCGTCCTCGTCGAACAGCTCGATGACGATGTCGCCGTCGGTCGTGGTCATGGTGGCCTGGGACATGGGGCTCTCCTGGGTCGGGGTGATGCGCCGGCCGGGCCGGCCGGCGCTCGGGGTTGGCCGGGGCGCCTACTTGTAGACGCGCAGGACCGAGATCCGGACCGGGGGTCCGTCCGTCGGCGCCTTGGTCAGCCACAGGACGATGTGCCGGTACTTGGTCACGTCGTCGGCGAAGGTGATGATCTCGTGCTCGTCGCCGGCCCTGTTCCCGTCGGCGGTGGACTTGCCGTCCACGTCCTTGCGGGTCTTCAGGTGGGCCCAGCGCGCGCTGGTGATGTCCGGCGGGGCATCGCCGTCGCAGCCGTAGACCTCGACGGTGAAGCCGGGCGTCGTGGTCTTGAAGGAGACGCGGCTGACGCCGGTGGACGTGCCCAGGTCGACGAGCAGGCCGATGTCCATGCGCGCGAGCTGCGGATCGGTCTGGGCCAGCCAGGCGGTGGCGGTGCTGTTGCCGAAGGCCGCGCCCGGGTCGCCGCCGTCGGGGGCGAGCTGGTGGCCGGACGGGTCGTAGAGCGAGCCGGCGGCGGCCGTGAGGTTCAGGCGGCTGGCCTTGAGCTTTGCGAGAGCCTTGGCCTTGGCCCGGGCCTTCGCCTTGGCCTTGGCCTTCTTCTCGGCCTTGGCGGCCGCGTCGAGCTCGGCCTGCGTGGGTGCCGAGGGCGTCACCGTGCCCGAGCTCGTGTCACCGGTGCTGTCGACACTGGTGGACTGGTCGTAGGTGGGGACGTCGGTGAGGCCGGAGTCCGTCGAGGCGGTCGAGCCGCTGTCGAGCTGGGCGAGGCTCTCGTCGGTGGTGGTGGGGTCGGGGACCACCGTGTCGGTCGTGGTGGGTGCCGCCACGGCGACCTGAGTGGCGGCGCCCGGGACCGTGGCGGTCGCGGTGACCGGCGGGCTGTCCACGATGGCCGCGTAGCTGGCCGCCACCGCCACCCCGAGGAGGGAGATGGTGATGCCCGCGGTGAGCATGAGCGAGCGACGGCCCGAGCGCCAGCGGTTGGGCGTACGGGCGGCGCCGCACTCCAGGCACCACTCCTGCCCGTCCGTCAGCGGCGTGGAGCAGCTGCGGCAGCGGGCGGTCGCCGTCGCGCCGGAGGCCTCATCGGCCTCGGCCTTCACGGTCGTGTCGGTCGTCTCTTCGGGTGAGGGCACGGATTCCACGGGTCAAGCCTCGCACATGCGCACGTCGCGCTCAAAGTCCTGGCGCGTCATCTAGGACCGTAGCGGCTGGAGTTGCAGCGTGGCGCCGTTCAGCGTGGTGCCGCTGACCTGCTCGATGACGCGCTCGGCCTCGGCGGCCGGGACCTGGAGCAGGGAGAAGCGCGACAGGACGCGCACGTCCCGCACGGCCTCGCCGTTGAGGCCGGTCGCCTTGGTGACGGCGCCGACGAGGTCGGGGACCTCCACGCCGTCGTTGCTGCCGGCCGAGGCCACCAGCGTCTGCAGCGGCTCGTCGGCCGAGCGGGAGATCTGCGGCTTGGTGTGGCGCCGCGGCTTCTCCTCGATCTTGGCCGGCGCGGTGTGGGCGCCGGGCTCCCACTGGGCGATCTTCGCGTTGATGTGGCCCTCGATGGCCAGCAGGTCGCTGGCCTGCTTGGGCTCCACGAAGGTGATCGCGCGGCCGGAGCGGCCGACGCGGCCGGTGCGGCCGATGCGATGCACGTACGTGTCCGGGGAGTTCGGCACGTCGTAGTTGACGACGTGGGTGACCGTGGAGATGTCCAGGCCGCGCGCGGCCACGTCGGTGGCCACGAGGATCGGCACGCGGCCGCCCTTGAAGCCGAGCATCACGCCGTCACGCGAGCCCTGCGACATGTCGCCGTGGAGCGCCTTGACGTTCATCCCGCCGTCGCGCAGCTTGCGGTGCAGCTGGTCGCAGCGGATCTTGGTGCGGACGAAGACGATCGCCTGGTCGGGCTTCTCGGCCTGCAGGACCTTGAGGAGCATCTCCGGCTTGTCGGCCTGCTTGACGTCCACCTGGAACTGCTCGACGCTGTCGACGGTGAGCGTGGCGGCCTTGACCTTGACGATCTCGGGGTCGTACAGGTAACGGTCGGCCAGCGCGCGGATGGGCGGCGGCATGGTCGCGCTGAAGAGGGCGGTCTGGCGGCTGTTGGGCGTGAGCGAGAGGATCTTCTCGACGTCCTCCAGGAAGCCGAGGTCGAGCATCTCGTCGGCCTCGTCGAGCACGACGAAGCGGCAGTCGTGCAGCACGAGGCTGTTGCGGGAGATGAGGTCCTTCACGCGGCCGACCGTGCCGACGACGATGTGGCCGCCGCCGCGCAGCTGGGCCTGCTGGGTGCGGATCGGCGCGCCGCCGAACACCGCGACGACGTCGACGCCCTTGCGGGCGCCGTAGGTGCGCAGCGCCTGCGTCACCTGGATGCACAGCTCGCGGGTCGGGGTGAGGACGAGCGCCTGCACCTCGTTGACGGCCGGATCGACGTACTCGACGATCGGCAGGCCGAAGGCCGCGGTCTTGCCCGAGCCGGTCTGCGCCTGCCCGATCATGTCGCGTCCCTCGAGCATGAGCGGGATCGCCTGCTCCTGGATCGGGGAGGGCGATTCGTAGCCGACGTCCTGCAGAGCGGTCAGCGTGCTTTCGGAGAGGCCGAGTTCGGCGAAGGTGGTCACTACCCACACAGAGTACGTGGCCGTGCGCGGCGAGGGGCCGCGACAGGTCCACGTGCGCTTACGCGCGCGGGTCCAAGAGCACTTTACCCGTCGTCCTGCGGCCCGCCAAGTCGGTCTGCGCCCGCACCGCCTCGCTCAGCGGATAGGTCGCGCCGACGTGGCTGCGCAGCTCGCCCCGGGCCACGCGGGCGAAGAGGTCCTCGAACGCCTCGGCGACCATGTCGGGGCGATCGAACAGGTGCATGAGCCAGAACCCCACGACCGCGCGGGAGTGCTTCATCAGCGAGCCGGACCGCACCTCGTTCTGCTCCCGGGTGGCGATGCCGTAGGCGATCAGGCGCCCGAAGGGAGCGAGGACCGCCAGGCACTCGTCGAACACCCGGCCGCCGACCATCTCGAAGACGACGTCGACCGGCGTGCCCCCGTTGGCCCCCAGGAGGCGCTCGCCCATCCCCTCCGGGTCGGCGTCGATGGCCACGTCGGCGCCGAGCTCCAGGGCGAGCTCCCGCTTCTCGGGCGTGGACGCCACGGCGATCACGCGCCCCGCGCCCATCGGATGGCCGAGCTGGCACAGGAGGGTGCCCATCCCCCCGGCCGCCGCCTGCACGACGACCGACTCGCCGGCCCGCAGCTGGGCGCTGGTGCGGTACAGGTGCCACGCCGTGAGCCCCTGGATGACGAGGGCCAGCGCCGTCCCGTCGTCGACCGCATCGGGCACCGGCCAGACGCGATCGGCATCGGCCACGGCGTACTCGGCGTACCCGCCGCGGTTGCCGGTGAGGGCGACCACGCGCTCCCCGGTGTCGACCCGCACCCCGGCGACCTCACCGCCCGGGACGAGGGGAAGGTCGGCCTTGGCGATGTACTGGTTCTCCCGGGTGTGGGTGTCGGAGAAGTTCATCCCGGCCAGCGAGACGTGGATCAGGACCTGGCCCGGGCCGGGCTCGGGGATGGGCAGGTCGACCAGCTTCAGGACCTCCGGGCCCCCGAACTCGGCCATCTGGATCGCGCGCATCGTGCCGGACATGGCGCGCACGATAGCCGGGCGGCACCGCGCACCCGCGGACGATCATCTAGCCTCGCCCGGTCCCTTCGCCCCACCCCGTAAGGACCTTCATGAGCATCACCGTCGTCGGATCCATCGCCTTCGATGCCGTCAAGACCCCGGCCGGCGCGCGCGAGCGCATGCTCGGCGGGGCCGCCACCCACTTCGCCCTGGCCGCGTCGTTCTTCGACGACGTGCGCGTCGTCGGCCCGGTCGGCGACGACTTCGGCCCCGAGGAGTTCGCCATCCTGCGGACCCGCGGCACGAACACCGACGACGTCGAGCAGGTCGCGGGCGGCAAGACCTTCTTCTGGAAGGGCGAGTACCACGACAACCTCAACAGCCGCGAGACGCTGGAGACCGACCTCAACGTCTTCGAGACGTTCGAGCCGAAGCTCAGCGCGGCCTCCACGGCCAGCGACGTGCTGTTCCTGGCCAACATCGTCCCCGACCTGCAGCTGCAGGTCCGCGCGGCGTGCGACGGCGCCCGCTTCGTCGCCCTGGACTCGATGGACCTGTGGATCAACATCGCCAACGCCCCGCTGCGCGAGATCATCAGCAAGGTCGACTGCATCCTCCTCAACGACGAGGAGCTCGAGCTGCTGACCGGCAAGCCGACCGTGGTGGCCGCGGCACGTGAGCTCCTTTCGTGGGGCCCCACCGCGGTGGTGGCCAAGCAGGGCAAGTACGGCGCGGCGCTCCACACGAAGGAGGGCGTGTTCGCCCTGCCCGCCTTCCCCCTGGAGCACGTCGCCGACCCGACCGGCGCCGGCGACTCCTTCGCCGGCGGCTTCGTCGGCTTCGTCGCGGCGCATCCTCAGGAGGAGATCACCCACGAGCTGCTCACGCGGGCGATGGCCTACGGCACGGCCGTGGCGTCGTTCAACGTCGAGGAGTTCGGCACCGACCGCGTCGCGCGCCTGACCCCGGGGGAGATCGCCGAGCGCGTCGCCGCCCTGCAGGCCATGACGACGTTCTCCGACGTGCCCATCAGCCTGCGCGGGTGAGGGAGGTCAGGCCGCGCTGGGGCGCAGCGCGGCCATGACGAGGCCCACGCCCTCGTCCATGGTCATCGTGCCGGCGTCGATGAGGGGCAGCACCCCGTAGACGACGCCGTACCAGATCGCCCGCAACTGCTCACTGCTGAGATCGGTGCGCAGGGCGCCGGCCTGCCGGCTCTCCTCGAGGATGGCGACGATCCGCCGGACCATCTCCTCCATGTGCTCGTCCATGCCGGTGCCGTAGTAGGTGGTGAACCGCCACAGGCCGGTGGGGACCGCGTTCTCCAGGACCAGGAGCGTGAACAGCGGCATGCGGTCGACCGTGGGCACGTCAGCGGCCTCGACGGTGTCGAGCGCGGCCAGCATGCGCTCGGCAGACCGGGCGCGCAGCACGGACAGCAGCTCCTCCCGCGAGCGGAAATGCCGGTGGAGCGTGGCTCGGTGGAGGCCGGCCGCGACCGCGATGTCCTGGAGCGTCGCCTTGGGATCCTCCGCCAGCACGGTGGTGGCGACGTTGACGATCCGGTCGTAGTTGCGTCTGGCGTCGACCCGCCTCACGGAGACGTCGCCCTCCGCCTGCGTGTTGACCATGTGTCAACAATACCCGAACGACGCCGACGTGCCACATTGGCACCAGCACTTGGCACCGATGTCCGCTTCCGGCGGGCTTCGCCCCCGGTACCATCCGGATTGTGGGGTGGACGTTCTTCTTCATCATGGTCGTGCTCAAGATCCCGATCCTGCTGCTGATGTGGATCGTGTGGTGGAGCACGCGGCCGGTCGAGGACCCCTCTGCGGGGG
>CAZXNX010000013.1:0-16965 GCA_964642225.1 uncultured Solirubrobacteraceae bacterium
TCGGTACGCTTGACCGCGGAACAACGGGCTTGATGCAAGGGGACGAAAGATGGGGACGAAGGACCGGTCGCACCAGCGGCAGGACACGCCGATGCGACGTATGCGCCTCCTGGCCATCGCCGTGCTCGCGGGCTGCGGCCTGCTCGCCGGCGGAGCGGCGGCCGCCCAGGCCGCCTCGGTCACCCTCAACGCCGCGCCCGCGGCCGCCGGCGCGGGCGACTGCAGCACACCCGCCAACGCCTGCACGATCGACACGGCGGTCACGAACGCCAACGCGGCGAACGTCGCCGACAGCGTCACCATCGTCCTCGCCGACGGCACCTACGCCCTCACCCCGGCCGTCCCGGCGGCGCTCGCCGTGACGTTCGCCGGCCCGAGCCTGTCGCTGGTGGCGGCGAGCGGCGCCACCCCGACGCTCGACGGCGCCGGCGCCACGCGCATCCTCGACATCGCGGCGGGGTCCAACGTGACCATCGACGGGATCACGTTGAAGAACGGCCTCACCAACGGGCTGGGCGGCGCGATCCAGATCGGGGGCACGGCCACCGTCAAGCACGCCACGTTCACCGCCAACACCGGCGCGAACGGCGGGGCGATCAGCACCACCGCCGGCGCGACGCTCGCCGTCGCGGACTCCACGTTCTCCGCCAACACGGCCTCGGCCGTCGGCGGCGGCGCGATCATCAGCTTCGGCACGAGCACGATCGACCGCTCGGCGTTGCTGAACAACACCGCACCGGTCAACGGGGGCGGAATCAACGTCCAGCCGGGCGGCACGGTGACGATCAGCAGCTCCACGCTCGCCGGCAACGTGTCCGGCGGCCTGGGCGGCGCCATGTCGAACCTCGGGACGGTCACGGTCCAGAGCTCGACCCTCGCCAAGAACAACGCCACCAGCGGGTCCGTGATCGCCACCGGCACCACCGACGCCACGTTCGCCGCCACCATCATCGCCGCGCAGACCGGCGGCGACGCCTGCAACCCGTCCGGGTCGGCCATCGTCGACGCCGGGTACAACCTCGACACGGACGGGACCTGCATCTCGGCGGCCACCCCGGCGACCGGCAGCCACAACGGCACCACCGCGTACGGATCGTCGACCTACGGCGCCGTGCTCGACGCGTATCTCGCCGATGCGCCGGCCAACAACGGCGGGCCGACCAAGACGATCGCCCTCCTGAACACGCCGAGCCCGGCGACCACCCTGGCCAACCCGGCCTTCAACGTGGTGCCGACCGCCTTCGACCTGCCCGTCGCGGTCGGCGGCGCGACCGCCGCCTGCTCCGTCGCCGACCAGCGCGGCGCGCTGTCGGCGCCGGGCCTGGCCTGCGGCATCGGCGCCTACCTGCTGCAGGCGACGACCACCTCCCTGGCAACGTCGGCCGCCTCCGTCGAGCAGAACACCCCGGTGACCTTCACCGCGACCGTCAGCAACCCGCCGGACGGCGGGACGGTGGCGTTCGACGACGGCGCCGGCAACCCGGCCTCCACCCAGTGCGCCGCACAGCCGGTTTCGGGCGGCACGGCGACCTGCACGGTCTCCTACCCGAACCCCGGCTCCGTCTCGGCCGTGGCGACGTACTCCGGCGACGGCGCGCTGAACAGCTTCGCCGGCTCCGTGAGCGCGTCCCGCTCCTTGGAGATCACCGCCACGCCCCCGCCGCCCCCGCCGCCACCGCCGCCTCCGGCCGCGGTGACCCTCACCGACGTCACGGCCACGCGCTGCCAGGGCACGGGCACGGGCGCGAAGAAGAGCGTGACCATCGGCTACACGGTCAGCGCTCCGTCGGACGTGACGTTCACGCTGCAGCGGCGGGTCAAGCCGCCCAACGGCGCGCGCTACAACTGCCCGAAGGTGCTCCCGGCGGCCGTGCCGGGCACGTACGTCGACGTCCGGTCCGACGGCTCCCGCGCCGCAACGCGGTCCGCCAAGGCGACCGCGGCGGCGTCGGCGGCGCTCACCAAGACCGTCTCGGTCGGGGCGGGGGCGCACACGTTCCCGCTGAAGTCCCTGCTCGGCACCACGACCCTCAAGCCGGGGCGCTACCGCGTCATCCTGCAGGCGGTCAGCACGGCCGGGGCCAAGGCGCAGAGCGCGGCGTACTTCTGGGTGCTGAAGCCGAAGAAGAAGTAGCGGCTAGTAGAAGACGCAGCGCCGGCGGTGACGCGGGCGCGCCTTGATGGCCGGATCCTGGCCGCGGTGCCACAAGCGGCCGTCGAGCTGCGCCTCGGTGATGCCCAGCCGCGGCGCGAGCCGGGCGCACGCATGGACGGCGGCGGCGCGGATCTCCTCCTCGGCCTCCAGCTCCCAGCCCCGCACCAGCGGGTGCTCGGCGTCGATGTGCGCGGCCAGGCGCTCGTCGTAGACCAGGACCCCGTCGCAGCGCAGCACATGGGGGACGAGGTTGTCGGCGAAGATCGTCAGGCGATCGGCGTCGCGCCAGTCGGCCAGCCCCGCGAGCGCGAGCGTGGCCGGGGCGAGCTGGGCGCGCTTGAAGAAGCCGGGATCGCGGAACATCGCCATCCCGTCCGCCAGCACGGTGGCCAGCAGGACGGCCGACCCGTTGGCGGCGGCGACGAGCTCCGGGACGGTCGCGTCGCCGAGAAAGGCGCCGAGCTGGCGCAGCGCCTGGGCGTAGAGGGCCAGGAGCTCGTGGTCGGCCGGCTGGCCGAGTGTGGCGGCGAGGGTGGGGGTGGCGACCTGGCGCAGGTCCGCGGCCGTCCAGGCGCCGTGGGTGCGGAAGTGGTCGGTGAGTGCCCAGGCGATCGTGGTGGCCCCGGACAGGGCGCGGCCGGTGGCGGGGTCACGGCGCTTGCGCAGGGTGGGGAACCAGCCGGAGCCGAAGTTGATCGTGTCGAGCGCCAGCAGGTACATCCCGACCTCGGCGGGGGAGCCCTCGAGGAAGTGGCGCTCGGGATCCAGTCCGGGCGCAGGCCCGTCGCCGAGGCGGTGGGCGGCGAGCGCGTCCTCGTCGATGCGCACCCAGCGGGCGCCCGCGACCACCGTGGCGGCGTGGGCGCGGACGTCCTCGGGCAGGCTCATGCCCCAGAGCATGACGGCCGCGGATACGCTTGGGCGCATGCGCAGTCCCGCCATGCTGACGGTGTGCCTCGTTGCGCTCGTCGCCGCCGTCGCCCTTCCGGGTGGCGCGGTCGCCGCCGACGGCGACCCGGTCCTGCATCCCGATCCGAGCATCGTCGACGGCAGTGCGGCGAAGGCGCTCGCCGCGGCCCGGAGCCGGTGGAGGGCCCGGGGCCCGGCGAGCTACCGGTTCACGACGACCCGGGGCTGCTTCTGCGCACCGGGCTGGACCGGGCCGTTCCGGCTCACGGTCCGCCGGGGGCGCGCCGTGAAGCCCCCGAAGGGCGCCGTCGACGTCGCCACCGCCGCGAAGCTGTTCACGCTGGTGGCCGACGGCATCCGGGCCGAGGACCACGTGCTCGCCGTCACCTACGACCGGCGCACCGGCTTCCCGCTGCGCATCAGCCTGGACCCGATCGAGTACGCCGTCGACGACGAGCTGACGATCACGGCGAGCCGGCCCAAGGCGCTCAAGCCCCGCCGCTGACGCGCCGGGCGTCGCGGCGACAGGGCGCACGCGGCCCCCGCCGCGCGCCGTCGTATCCTCAGACGCGATGCCGCATCCGGACACCGACGCCCGTCTCGACAGCCTCCTGGGAGGGCTCAACGAGCCGCAGCGCGAGGCGGTCAGCCATCCCGGAGGGCCACTGCTGATCCTCGCCGGGGCGGGATCGGGCAAGACCCGGGTGCTCACCCATCGCATCGCCTGGCTGGTGGAGACGGGCCAGGCGCACGCCGGGGAGATCCTCGCGATCACCTTCACCAACAAGGCCGCCCAGGAGATGCGCGAGCGGGTGGAGCTGCTGCTCGGCCACTCCACGCGGGGCATGTGGGTGATGACGTTCCACGCCGCCTGCGCGCGCATGATGCGCGCCGACGCGGAGAAGCTCGGCTACACCCGCCAGTTCACGATCTACGACACGTCCGACTCCCGCCGCCTGACGAAGAAGGTGCTCGATGAGCTGGGCGTCGACACCAAGCGCTTCACCCCCGGCGCGGTGCACCGCCAGATCTCCGACGCCAAGAACAAGCTGCGCGACGCCGAGGACTACGCCAAGCTCGTCGGCAGCTACTTCGAGGAGACGGTCGCCGAGGCCTACAAGCTCTACGAGCAGCAGATCCACCGCATGAACGCGATGGACTTCGACGACCTGCTCTTCCGCTCGGTCAACGTGCTGGAGCTGTTCCCCGAGGTGCGCGCCCGCTACGCGTCGGCCTTCCGCCACGTGCTCGTCGACGAGTACCAGGACACCAACCACGCCCAGTACCGCTGGCTGCAGCTCCTGGCCGGCGAGCACCGCAACCTCGCGGTCGTCGGCGATGATGCACAGTGCCTCGTCGAGGGAACGCTGGTCACGATGGCCGACGGCTCGCAGCGGCCGATCGAGCAGGTGCGCGTCGACGACGAGGTCCGCTCGTGCTTCGGTTCAGGCCAACTGCGCCCGGCACGCGTCACGGCGGTCCACCAGTCCCAATCGACCTGGGGCGTCGACATCCGTCTCACGAGCGGCCGGCGGATCGTCTCGACCCCGGAGCACACGCACTTCGCCGGATTCCGCCACGGCACCACGCCGCAGCTGCACATGACCTACCTCATGCGGCGCGGCAGTCATGGTTTTCGCGTCGGGACCACCCGAACGTATCCGGGGCACGGGAAGAGACCGGTCTCAGGTGTGCAGCTCCGCACGATGCAGGAGCATGCTGACGCGGCGTGGATCATCGGCGTCCACGAGTCCGAGAACGAGGCGCGGGTCATGGAAGAGCAGCTGTCCCTGCGCTACCAGCTCCCGACGCTCCCGTTCGTGGCGAGAACGGGCCGGTCGGTCAACGGCCTCGTCGCGCATCAGCACCTGATCGACAAGATCTTCTTCTCGCTCGACACCGAGGAGGGGGGATGCCGGTTGCTGCACGACCAGGCACTCGACATCGAGCATCCCCACCATGTGCCGGCCAGTCACGAAGGGCGTCGCCGCAACGTGACGGTCACGCTCTGCGGCGATCGCCGGGGGGCCAGGCCCATGCACCTCATCGCGGTCGGCGGGCGAGACGAGTCGGCGCGCAAGGCGCTCGAGCAGCTCGGCCTGAGCGTCCGTCCGGCGAAGAACGGTTCGGCCAGCTGGCGGTACGAATCGGCTTTCACGGACTTCGGCCGGGCGATGGAGGTCGTGGAACGCATCAAGACCGCCATTCCCGTCCACGTGAAGCTCGTCGCACGTCTCGGGGAGAGCCGGGAGGGGAAGAACACCCTTCCGTTCATCCCGGCCGCGTCGGTGCGGCCCGGAATGGCGATGTTCGACGAGGACGGCGGATACGACCTCGTCGAATCCGTCGACGTGGTCGAGCTCGATCGCCCGGTCTATGACCTCAACATCGAGGACACCCACAACTTCATCGCCGGCGGGCTCCTCACCCACAACTCGGTGTACGGCTTCCGCGGCGCCGACGTCCGCAACATCCTGGACTTCCAGGACGACTTCCCGGACGCGAAGCTCGTGAAGCTGGAGCAGAACTACCGCTCCACCCAGACCATCCTCAACGCCGCCAACGCGGTCATCGCCCACAACCGCAACCAGCTGGCCAAGCACCTGTGGACCGACCTGGGGGAGGGCGACAAGGTCCGCATCCACGAGCTCGACGACGAGCACGCGGAGGCCCGCTTCGTGGTCGGGGAGATCGAGCGCCTCTCCGACGAGGGCGTCTCCAAGGAGGAGATCGCCGTCTTCTACCGCACCAACGCGCAGTCGCGGGTGCTGGAGGACACGCTGGTGCGCCGGGAGATCGGCTACCAGGTCATCGGCGGCACCAAGTTCTACGAGCGGGCCGAGATCAAGGACGCGATCGCCTACCTGACCGTCCTGGGCAACCCGCAGGACGTCGTCTCCTTCACCCGCGTGGTCAACTCCCCCAAGCGCGGCATCGGCCCGACCTCGCTGTCCCGGGTCATCACCCACGGCGAGACGATGGGCATCCCGGTGTGGGAGGCGGCCGCCGACCCGTCCGCCGTCCCGGGCCTGGGCACCGCCGCGGTGCGCGCGCTCGGCCGCTTCATGGAGACGATGGACGGGCTGCGCACCCGCCTGCAGGAGAAGGTGCCGGTCGGCGACCTGCTCGAGGCGGTGCTCCACGAGACGGGCTACTACGACTACCTGGAGGCCGAGCGCACGATCGAGGCCCAGGGGCGGATCGAGAACCTCCAGGAGCTGGTCGAGGTGGCGCGGCAGTTCGACGCCGACCCCAACCGGCCCGAGGGCGAGGACACCCTCGACGTGTTCCTGCAGCAGATCTCGCTCGTCGCCGACGCCGACGCGCGCAAGGACGACGAGGGCCTCGTCACCCTGATGACGCTCCACAACGCCAAGGGCCTGGAGTACCCGATCGTCTTCATCATCGGCTGCGAGGAGGGCGTCTTCCCGCACTCGCGCGCGATCGACGAGGGGAGCCTGGAGGAGGAGCGCAGACTGGCGTACGTCGGCATCACCCGGGCCATGCGCGACCTCACGCTCACCCACGCGCGCCGCCGTTCGGTGTTCGGCGCCTCCACGCCGGGGCTGCCGAGCCGCTTCCTCAACGAGATCCCGCCGGACCTGGCCGACCACCAGGGGTCGCTGGCCGCGTGGACCCCGTCGTCGGGCGTCGGCGCCCGCACCGGCATCGGCGCGATGCGCGGGAGGCCGGGCTCCTGGGGGTCCGGCGGGGGATCGTCCGCCACGGGCGCCACCGCCCCGGCCAGCGCGGGGCCGACCTTCCGCATGGGGGAGGACGTCGTGCACGCCGCCTTCGGCGACGGCGTCGTCACCGGCGTGGAGCCGGGCGGGATCGTCGTGGTGCGGTTCGCGGTGGACGGGTCCGAGCGCAAGCTCATGGCCGAGTACGCCCCGATCCAGCGACGGGCCTGACGCGATAGGTTCCGGCCATGTCCGCCCAGCTCATCGACGGCAAGGCGATCGCCGCCGAGACCCGCGCCCAGGTCGCCCGGGACGTCGCCGCGTTCGAGGCCCGCACCGGCCGGCGCCCCGGCCTGGCCACCGTGCTGGTGGGCGACGACCCGGCCAGCGCCGTCTACGTGGCCAACAAGCAGCGCGGGTGCGAGGAGGTCGGCATCACCGGCTTCAGCCACGACCTGCCCGCCGACACGACCCGCGAGGACCTCGTCGCGCTCGTGGAGCAGCTCAACGCGGACCCCGCCGTCAGCGGCATCCTCGTGCAGCTGCCGCTCCCGGGGCACCTCGACGGCGTCGAGATCACCGGGCTGATCGACCCCGACAAGGACGTCGACGGCCTCACCGCGGTGAGCGCCGGACGGCTGCTCTCCGGCGTCGAGGGGCTGCGGCCCTGCACCCCCGAGGGCGTGATGCTGCTGCTCGCCCACGTCGGCTTTGCGCTCGAGGGCGCCGAGGCCGTCGTCCTGGGCCGCTCCAACCTCTTCGGCAAGCCGATGGCCCAGCTGCTCCTGGGGGCCAACGCCACCGTCACGCAGTGCCACTCGCGCACGCGCGACCTGCCCTCCGTGTGCCGGCGGGCCGACGTGCTCATCGCCGCGGTGGGCCGCGCCGAGATGGTGCGCTCGGACTGGGTCAAGCCCGGCGCCGTGGTCATCGACGTGGGCATCAACCGCACCGACGACGGCCTCAAGGGCGACGTGGCCTTCGCCGAGGTCGCCGAGGTGGCGTCGGCGATCACCCCGGTCCCCGGCGGCGTCGGGCCGATGACGATCGCCTGCCTGCTGGCCAACACCCTCAAGGCGGCGGAGCTGCAGGCATGAAGCAGGTCGGGGTCTTCGAATGGGCGGTCGCCACGTGCGGCGCCATGCTCATCGGGCTGCTGTGGGCGCCGTGGTACATCGGCGGCATCGAGGGCGCGTACTTCAATGACTCGGTTGACCATCCGGCGTACGCCGGCACATACGCGACGTGGGGCGCGGGCAACGGCATCGACACCGGGACCGCCACCAGCATCGTCATCGTCATCGTCGGCGCCCTCTGCATCGCCCAGTTCATCGCGTTGTGGTCGTCGCGCAGCCCCGCGGTCGGCGTGGCCTGGAACACGGGGATCTGTTGGGCCGCCGTCATCCTGGTGGTGTGGATGCTCGTTCGGGTCATCTGGCCACCCGGCGGGGCGTTTCGCGACTGGGGCGTCTGGACCACCCTGATCGTCGCCCTGGGGCTTCTCAACTTCGCCTGGCTGGGCATGCGCGACGAGCGCACGAGCCGCCCGCGCAACCGCGAGGTGCCGGTACGGCCGATCCCGCCCGCGGCATGAGGGTCGTCCAGGCCTCCCGCTGGGAATGGACCGTCGCCGGGCTAGGCCTGGTCCTGATCGCCCTGTTGTTCGCGCCGTGGTACGGGTTCGAGAACGCGGGGTGGACGGCGTATGCCCCTGGCAACCACGTCATTCCTCCGAACGCCTCGGGATGGGAGACCGGCACCGTGACCAGCATCGTGGTGGCGGCGTTCGGGATGGGATGCGTCGCGCAGGCCGTCGTGCTTCGCGGGGTCCGTGGTCCCGCGACGGGGCTGACGTGGAACGTCGCGATCGAGTGGGCTTCCATCGTGGTGGTCGTCTGGATTGCCATCCGGGCGATCTGGCCGCCGGCCCAGGTGGGCATTGGCGGCCAGTTCTCGGAGTGGGGCGCCTGGGCGTCGCTGGCCGTCGCGGTCGCCGTCATGATCGTCAACTGGCTCGGCATGCGCGACGAGCGCACGAGCCGCCCGCGCAACCGCGAGGTGCCGGTACGGCCGATCCCGCCCGCGGCATGAGGGTCGTCCAGGCCTCCCGCTGGGAATGGACCGTCGCCGGGTTGGGCCTCGTCCTGCTTCTGCTGCTCTTCTCGGAGTGGTACGACGTCGAGCTCATGCCGCGGCGGGTCTACGAATACAAGGAGACCGGTGGCTTCGGGGGCGATCCGGTCCTCGGCGTCACCGAGTCGATCGGAGGAGAGCTGTCCGGCTGGGCTACCGGCACCGTCACGAGCATCGTCGTCCTCCTGTTCTCGGCCGCCTGCATCGCGCAGGCCCTCGTCCTGCGCGCCGTGCGCAGCCCGGCCGTCGGCGCGGCGTGGAACGTGGCGGTCGAGTGGGCCGCGATCGTCATCGTCCTGTGGATCGCCGCCCGCGCGATCTGGACGCCCGACGCGTTGCTGGCCCCGGCCTGGGGCCTGTGGGCCTCGCTGGGGGTCGCGATCGCGATCCTGGTCGTGAACTGGCTGGGGATGAGGGACGAGCGCGACGACCCGGCGCTGGCCCCACCGGTGCCCGTGCGGCCGATTCCGCCGCTGCCTCGTTAGCATCGCCGGGCGATGATCTCCCGTGAGCAGGTGCTCCATGTCGCCACGCTGTCCCGGCTGGCGCTGACCGACGACGAGGTCGACCGGTACGCGGTCGAGCTCAGCCAGGTCCTGGACCACATCGAGACGATCTCCGCGCTCGATCTGGAGGGCGTCGAGCCCACCGCGCACGTCATCGAGGTCGACAACGCCCTGCGCCCCGACGAGCCGACCGACTCGCTGCCCCGCGACGTCATCCTCGGGCAGGCGCCCGCCGTGGCCGACGACGGCTTCCTCGTCCCGAGCCCGCAGGCATGAGCGACATCCGCGACCTCACCGCCCGCCAGGCGATCGACCAGATCGGCCGTGGCGCCCTCTCCTCCGACGAGGTCTTCGGCGCCTACCGCGACGCGTCCGCCGACGACGAGCTCAACGCCTACACCTGGGTCGCCGAGGCGGCGCCCGCCGGCGACACCGCCGCCCCGCTCGCCGGCCTGCCGCTGGCCGTCAAGGACCTCTTCTGCACCGAGGGCATCCCCAGCCAGGCCGGCTCGAAGATCCTCGAGGGCTACCTCCCGCCCTACACCGCCAGTGTCGTCGAGCAGCTCCAGACGGCCGGCTCGCGCGTGGTCGGCAAGACCAACCAGGACGAGTTCGCCATGGGCTCCTCCAACGAGAACTCCGCCTACGGCGTCGTCGCCAACCCGTGGGCCCGCGACCGCGTCCCCGGCGGCTCCTCCGGCGGCAGCGCGGCGGCCGTCGCGGCCGGCCTCGCGCCGTGGGCCCTGGGCACCGACACGGGCGGCTCGATCCGCCAGCCCGCCGCGATGTGCGGGATCGTCGGCCTCAAGCCCACCTACGGCAGCGTCAGCCGCTACGGGATGATCGCCTTCGCCTCCTCGCTGGACCAGGCCGGGCCGTTCACCCGCGACGTGACCGACGCCGCCCTGCTCTACCACCACATGACCGCGCGCGACCCGCGCGACAGCACGTCCGTCGGCCACCCCGAGCCGATCGGCCTGCCCACCGCCACGAAGCTCGAGGGCGTGCGCCTGGGCGTCCCGGAGGAGCTCACGGGGGAGGGCATCGAGCACGGCGTGCTCAAGGCCTTCCATGCCTCGCTGCAGCTCGCCCAGGAGCTGGGCGCCTCGGTCGAGACCTTCACGCTGCCCCACGCCGAGCACGCGCTGGCCGCCTACTACGTGCTCGCTCCCGCCGAGGCCAGCTCCAACCTCAGCCGCTACGACGGCGTGCGCTACGGCCTGCGCGTCGAGGGCGACGGCACGCTCATGGACCTCTACACCGGCACCCGCGAGGCCGGCTTCGGCGACGAGGTCAAGCGCCGCATCCTCATCGGGACCTACGCGCTGTCCTCCGGCTACTACGACGCCTACTACCGCCGCGCCCAGCAGGTGCGCACGAAGGTGGCCCAGGACTTCGCCGCCGCCTTCCAGCGGTTCGACGCGATCGTCACGCCCACGAGCCCGACCGTCGCCTTCCGCCTCGGCGAGAAGACGGGCGACCCCCTGGCGATGTACAAGGGCGACATCTGCACCATCCCCGCCTCGCTGGCCGGCCTGCCCGGCATCTCGATCCCCAACGGGATGGCCGAGCCGCCCGGGGAGGACGGTCCGGCACTGCCCACCGGCCTGCAGCTCATCGGGCCGGCCTTCCGGGAGAACCGCCTGCTGCAGTACGCCTACGCGCTGGAGCAGGTCATCGGCTTCGACGGCTCGGGGGCCCGCGCATGAGCACCGAATTCGAGACGGTCATCGGCCTGGAGATCCACATCCAGCTGCAGACCCGCACCAAGATGTTCTGCGGCTGCGCCCTGTCGTTCGGCGAGGAGCCCAACACGCGGACCTGCCCGGTCTGTCTGGGCCTGCCGGGGGCGCTGCCCGTGACCAACGCCCGCGCCGTGCACTACGGCCTGATGATCGGCACCGCGCTGGGCAGCGAGCTGGCCCCGCGGTCGATCTTCCACCGCAAGAACTACTTCTATCCCGACTCGCCCAAGGGCTACCAGATCAGCCAGTTTGACGAACCGCTCTGCCTGGGCGGCGAACTGGGCGGCGTGCGCATCCACCGGGTCCACCTGGAGGACGACGCGGCCAAGCTCGTGCACGCCGGCGGCAGCGGCCGCCTGCACGCCTCGCAGACCTCCGTGGTCGACTTCAACCGGGCCGGCACGCCGCTGGCGGAGATCGTCACCGAGCCGGACGTGCGCTCCGCCGAGCAGGCGGGGGAGTTCCTGCGGCTGCTGCGCACCACGATGCGGGCGCTCGGCGTCAGCGACGTGAACATGGAGGAGGGGTCGCTGCGCTGCGACGCCAACATCTCCATCCGCCCGGTCGGCCAGGAGGAACTGGGCACCAAGACCGAGCTGAAGAACATGAACTCCTTCCGCTTCATCGAGAAGGGGATCCGGGCCGAGGTCGCCCGCCAGGAGGCGCTCGTGCGCGCCGGCGAGGCGGTCGTCCAGGAGACGCTGCACTTCGACCCGCGCACGGAGGCGATCACGTCGCTGCGCTCCAAGGAGGAGGCGCACGACTACCGCTACTTCCCCGAGCCCGACCTCGTCCCGGTCGCCATCACCGCCGAGATGCTGCAGGCGGCGCGCGCCGACATGCCAGAGCTGCCCGCGGCCCGTGAGGAGCGCTTCCTGGATCTGGGCCTCGTCGACGAGCTGGCCCGCCAGCTCGCCTGGCGCACCGAGCTGGCCGACTTCTTCGAGGCCGCCCTGACCGCGGCCGAGGGCGCCCCGGCCCCGACGGTGGCCCACTGGGTGTCGGACCTCGTGGGGCGCATCGAGCAGGAGGACCCCGCCGAGTCGCCCGTCACCCCGGCGGCGCTCGGGCGGCTCGTGACCCTCGTGGAGACCAAGGCGGTCACCACCGGTGGCGGCCGTCAGGTGCTGGAGCGCCTGATCGCCGAGGGCGGAGAGCCCGACGCCATCGTCGAGGCCGAGGGCCTGGGGGCGGTCGGCGGCGAGGACACGCTCGGCCCGATCGTCGCCGCGGCGCTGGAGGCCAACCCGGACGTGGCCGAGAAGCTGCGCGGCGGCGACATGAAGCCGGTCGGCGTGATCGTCGGCTTCGTGATGAAGGAGACCAAGGGCCGCGCCGACGGCAAAGAGGTCACGCGCCTCGTGCGCGAGCAGCTCGGCCTGTAGGACGGCTGCGCGTGCATCCGGCCGACGCATTCGCAAGACTGCGCGTCGGCAGCAACCGTCCACGAAAGGCCCGTCGCATGTCTCGCCTCCTTCGCCCTGTCGCCCTGTCGATGCTCGCCGTCGCGGCGCTCGCCCTGACCGCCTGCGGTGGTGACAGCGGCGGCGACTCCTCGTACGAGAAGGACGCCAAGGCCACGGTGCTCGCCGTGCGCGCGGCCGGGGACAAGCTCGGGACGGTGCTCGAGAACGCGTCCTCGCAGACCGACGCGGCGCTCACCTCGCAGCTGGAGGCCGTGCAGACCCAGACGGCGGCGGCGCTCGCCCAGATCAAGGCCCTGGACCCGCCCGACGACAAGGCCACGAAGCTCGTGGACGCGCTCGAGGCCGCGTTCAGCAAGGCCAACACGGACGTCGTGAAGCTCACCGACGCGGCCACCGCCAACGATCCGACCGGGGCGCGCTCGGCCACCGAGCAGCTCGTGCGCGACTCTCCGGCGGTCAAGACGGCCAACAACGCGCTGGGCCTCTCGGTCGGCGTGCCGCCGAGCAAGGCGACCACCACGGCCAACGCGCCCAGCGGCGACCCTGCGGCCTTCGCGACCGGCGCCGGTGCCGTCGTCAACCGCGTGGCGGAGCTGGGCACGACGGTGGAGGGCATCATCAAGGGCGCCGGCGACGAGACCGACGCGGCCCTGGCCAAGCAGCTCGCCGACGCCGAGGACGAGGCGGCCGGCGCCATCTCGGACCTGCAGGCGCTCCAGCCGCCGACGGCCAAGGACCAGAAGCTGGTCGAGAACCTCAACACCGCGCTGCAGGCGATCGACACGGACCTGGGCTCGTTGTCCTCCTCGGTGGCGGCCCACAACGTCGATGCGGCCAAGGCGGGCACCCGTCAGCTCCTCACCGACGCCCCCGCGGTGGCGAAGGCCAACAACGCACTGTCCGCCACCCTCGGCGGCGAATAGCGCCCGCTCGACCGGCGGGAGGGGTCAGGCCCCCTGCATCTTGGACTGAATGTCCCTGGTTGCAGGGGGGTTTCGCACCGAGAATGCCTGCATGCTCACCTCACTCGCTTCTGCCAGCCGCGTCGTGCTGCTGCCGACGGCCCGCCGCACGGCGGGCCCCGGGGAACCCTCGGTGCGCCGTTTCCGCCTCGCTCGCCTGACCGCCGAGCCGCGGTCGCGCGAGGAGCGCCACGGGCACCTCAAGGTGTCCCACGACTAGACCCCCCGATCACCGCGACCCGCGGCGCCGGCCCCGTGCCGGCGCCGCGGCCACGGTGGTGCCGCCCGGCCGGGTCGGGCGAGAAGGTAGCCTGTGATGCATGTCAGGTGACCTGGATCGTCGTTCCTCCGGCGGCGTGGGCCCGTCGCTCGCCACCAAGGCGATCGCGGTCGTCGTGCTGCTCGTCGCCGCGTACGTCCTCTTCGTGGTCCTCAAGGGGATCATCCTGGCGATCGCGGTCCCGGTGCTGGTCATCGCCGCCGTGATCGGCGTCGTCTGGGCCTGGCGCACCCTGCGCTGAGGGCCGCGCCATGGTCTACGTCTTCATCGCGTTCAGCTTCGCGCTGGCCGGTGGCCTCGTCGGGCGGCTGAAGGGCTCGTCGTTCTGGATCTGGTTCCTGATCTCCGGGCTCATCCCGTTCGTCGGCCTGGCGGCCGCCATCCTCTACCGCGTGGAGGACGACGAGCCCCGGCGGGCCTGCCCCAACTGCGGCAAGGTCGTGAAGCTCTACGACGCCCTCTGCACCCGCTGTGGCGCCGAGTTGGAGTACCCGCGGGACCCCGACGAGATCCTCCCGTCGGTGGCCGACGCGAGCCGGCCGGCGGGCGCCCGGTAGTCCCGAAAACCGCTGCTACAATCGGTGATCCGAGCCGCGTCCGACCGCGGCTCGTCCCATTTGGACCGGACCAACTCGGCCGGCCCGCATTCAACACCTCGGAACAGGTGAAAGGAGGTCGGAGCACATGCGAGCAGTGGACGCGATCATGGAATGCCTGAAGGCGGAGGGTGTCGACGTCGTATTCGGCTACCCCGGTGGCGCGAACATGCCGACCTACGACGCCTTCTACGACGCCGGGATCAAGCACATCCTGGTGCGGCACGAGGCGGGCGGCGGGCACGCCGCGGCGGGCTACGCCAAGGCCACCGGCAAGGTCGGTGTGGCCCTGGGCACCTCCGGCCCCGGCGCCACCAACCTCGTCACCCCGATCCTCGACGCGATGATGGACTCCGTCCCCGTCGTGTTCATCACCGGCCAGGTGCGCACCGAGCTGCTCGGCACGGACGGCTTCCAGGAGGCCGACACCATCGGCATCACCATGCCGGCGGTCAAGCACAGCGTGATGATCACCGACCCGGTCGAGCTGCCGCGTGTGCTGCACGAGGCGTTCTACATCGCGCGCACCGGCCGGCCGGGCCCCGTGGTGGTGGACATCCCCACCGACCTGTCGAAGGTCGACATCCCGTACGAGCCGGTCACCGACCTGCACCTGCCGGGCTACCAGCCGACCACCGAGGGCAACGCAAAGCAGGTCCGCCAGGCCGCCAAGGCCCTGGCCGCCGCCCGGCGTCCCGTCCTCTACGCGGGCGGGGGCGTGATCAGCGCCAACGCCTCGGCCGAGCTGGTGGAGCTGACGCGGGCGGGCAACTTCCCGATCACCTGCACGCTGATGGGGCTCGGCGCCTACCCGGCGCCCGACCCGCAGTGGCTGGGCATGCTCGGGATGCACGGCACCCGCGCCGCCAACTACGCGATCGACGAGGCCGATCTGATCGTGGCCATCGGGGCCCGGTTCGACGACCGCATCACCGGCAAGCTGTCGGAGTTCGCGCCGCGGGCCAAGTTCGTCCACATCGACATCGATCCCGCCGAGATCTCCAAGAACGTCCCGGCGCACATCCCGATCGTGGGCGACGCCCGCAACATCCTCTCCAAGCTCGTCGTCGAGTACCGGGCGCTGGAGCCCGACGCCGGCCGGCTGGAGGAGTGGTGGGCGCGCATCGACCACTGGCGTGAGCGCTACCCGCTCGCGTACGAGGACACGACCGATGCCGAGATCCGCCCGCAGTTCATGATCCAGGCGCTGGCGGAGGCCACCGACAACGACGCGATCGTGACCAGCGACGTCGGCCAGCACCAGATGTGGACCGCGCAGTACTACGACTTCCCGCAGCCGCGCCGCTGGATCAACTCCGGCGGGCTGGGCACGATGGGCTTCGGCCTGCCGGCCGCGCTGGGGGCCAAGGTCGGCTGCCCGGACGCCCAGGTGGTGGTCGTCTCCGGCGACGGGTCGATCCAGATGAACACGCAGGAGCTGGCGACCTGCGCCGACAACGACATCGACGTCAAGGTGTTCATCATGAACAACGGCTTCCTGGGCATGGTCCGCCAGTGGCAGGAGCTGTTCTGGGAGAAGCGCTACAGCCAGGTGACGCTGGGCGGCAACCCCGACTTCGTGAAGCTCGCCGAGGCCTACGGGTGCACCGGCATCCGCCTCACCGACAAGAACACGCTGGTCGACGACATCCGCACCGCCCTGGCGACGCCCGGGCCGGTCGTGGTCGACGTGCGCGTCACCGCCGAGGAGAACGTGTATCCGATGATCTCGCCCGGCGAGGCCGCGCGGGACATGGTGGGCTGAGTGATGGGTGAACCGGGAATCAAGGAAACGCTGAGCCTGCAGGATCTGCAGGCCGAGGCCGGGCTGCGCACGGGGCGCAAGCACACGCTGTCGATCCTCGTGGAGAACAAGCCGGGTGTGCTCACGCGCATCGCCGGGCTGTTCGCCCGCCGGGGCTTCAACATCGACACGCTCACGGTCGGCCCGACCGACGACGAGCGCATCTCGCGGGTCACGCTGACCCTCGACGGCGCCGTCCACCCGATCGACCAGGTCACCAAGCAGCTGCACAAGCTGATCAACGTCCTGAAGATCCGCGACCTCGAGCCGGCCGAGACGGTCGCGCGGGAGCTCGCGCTCTTCAAGATCGCCGCCGACGGCCAGACACGCGCCGAGGTCATGCAGATCTGCGAGATCTTCCGCGGCAACGTCGTGGACGTCGGCAAGCGGTCGATCATCATCGAGATCACGGGCGCCAACGACAAGATCGAGGCGTTCGAGCGGCTCGTGCGGCCGTTCGGGCTCGTCGAGATGATGCGGACCGGCGAGATCGCCATCACCCGTGGTCGCGGCGAGACCTGATCACCGGACCGGCGGGCCGCGGTGACCTTCCGCCCGACCGCGGAGGGCACCGCGGCGCCGTTCGGCCTCGACGCGATGGCCCGCGCGGAGCTGACCGCGCGGATCGACCAGGCGGTGCGCCGGGCCCGGCGGTCCGGGCACTCCACCCTGGCCGCCGTGACGGTGGAGGTCGACCCCGCCACCGATCCCACGGCGGTCGTCGTCGCGGCGCGCGAGCCGCGGGAGCCCTGGTTCGTCCAGGAG
>CAZXNX010000014.1:0-16862 GCA_964642225.1 uncultured Solirubrobacteraceae bacterium
GCGACGACCTGGTCGACGCGCTCGACCGGGAATCGCTCGACCCGGTACCCGCGGCCGCGCAGCCACGCGTCGCGTATGGCGTCCTCGGCCTTCTGGTGGGGGAGGAGATGGTGCGGCCCGTCGATCTCCACGTTGAGCAGCAACTCCGGCCACACGAGATCGAGCTCGTAGTACGAACCGTCGCCTCTGGCGATCGGCACGTTGACGAGCGGCCGGCGGATCCCCTCGTTGACCAGCCTGTCCCGCAGCTTCCGTTCGGTGCCGGATCGAAAGAGCACTCCTTCGTCGCCCATCCGGGCCACCGCGGTCGTGACTCGCGCGATTGAGCGGCGTCCGAAGGCGCGGTCGAGCGCGAGCAGCATCCGGTGGTGGTCGTACACGCCGGCGCGGAGGGCGTCGTCGAGGAGCGCGCCCAGCCGTCGATCGCTGGTCGAGGGGGCGACGTCGATGATGGATCGCTCGAAACGCGTGATCGGGAATCCCCCGTGGACGGTGACATCGGACGGATCGAGTGCGGTGCGGTGCACCCGTAGGCCGCGGGCCGTCGTGCCGCGCCGGCCGACCGGTATGACGTGCACCACTGACCGGTCGCGGGCCAGCCCGAGCACCGCGAGCGAGGTCCAGTGCGCGAGATGCGCACCCGTGCCGGCGGTCAGGAGGCCGGCCATCCGCCACCCGTTCTGCTGGATCCTGCGGTGGCCGACGGCGTAGACGCTGGGGTGCAGGCGTTGGAGCCGCCCGATGTGGGTCCATCGCGCGACGGTTGTCGCGCTCATGCCCAGCGACACCAGTTGTGCGCGATGCACGACGCCGTACTGCCGATCAGCAAGCCGCTGCACCTGAACCGCGAGCCGTGATCCGGAAAATGACCGCTCAGCGGGCTTTTCTTGGAATTCGCCGGGGAGCGGAGGGGGCACACCACCAGGGTGAGCCAGGAGGCTCGGGCGGGGCAAGCGGGTGGCACGCCACTGGCACGATCCGTCACCCGCCTGGTTCGCTATCCTCCCTCCGGCCGTTGCGACTGGCGTCGCAGGTGGGGTTCACCACCGGGGAGCGACGGCGTAGGACACGCCGCGCGCCTGGGCATCTGAGTCGTTTCAACGCACCCCCAGAGGATCCCGGAGCCGCCCATGACGCCGACCGACCTGCAGATTCCCGCCGACCTGAAGCCCGCTGACGGCCGCTTCGGCAGCGGCCCCTCGAAGGTCCGCGCCGCCCAGCTCGAGGCCCTCGCCGGCCCGGGGGCGGCCATCATGGGGACCTCGCACCGCCAGAAGCCCGTCAAGCAGCTCGTCGGCCGGGTGCGCAGCGGGCTGTCGGAGCTCTTCTCGCTTCCCGACGGCTACGAGATCATCCTCGGCAACGGCGGGGCCACCGCCTTCTGGGACGCCGCCACCTTCTCGATCGTCACCGAGCGCGCCCTGCACCTCACCTACGGCGAGTTCTCCTCCAAGTTCGCCTCGTGCACGACCCGCGCGCCGTTCGTCGGCGATCCGATCCTCGTCACCGCCGAGCCGGGCAGCGCGCCCGAGCCGATCGCCGCCTACGAGGCCGACGTCATCGCCTGGGCCCACAACGAGACGTCGACCGGCGTCATGGTCCCCGTCCAGCAGCGGCCGGAGAACTCCGACCACGCGCTGGTCCTCATCGACGCCACCTCGGGCGCCGGCGGCCTGCCGGTCAACATCGCCGCGACCGACGTCTACTACTTCGCCCCGCAGAAGGGCTTCGCCTCCGACGGCGGCCTGTGGCTGGCCGCGATGAGCCCCGAGGCGCTCAAGCGGATCCGCAAGATCGACGGCACCAACCGGTGGATCCCCGACTTCCTCTCGCTGCAGACGGCGGTCGAGAACAGCCTCAAGGACCAGACCTACAACACCCCCGCGCTGGCGACGCTCATCCTCCTGGCCGAGCAGGTCGACTGGATGCTCGACGGCGGCGGCCTCGACGGGATGGTCGCCCGCACCACCGCCTCGTCGGACCACCTGTACGGCTGGGCCGAGGCCTCGTCCTTCGCCACACCGTTCGTCACGGACGTCAAGAACCGCTCGCTCGTCGTTGGCACCATCGACTTCGACGAGTCCGTCGACGCCGCCGCGGTGGCCGCCACGCTGCGCGCCAACGGCATCGTCGACACCGAGCCGTACCGCAAGCTCGGGCGCAACCAGCTGCGCGTCGCGATGTTCCCCGCCGTCGACCCGCAGGACGTGCAGGCGCTGACCGCCTGCATCGACTGGGTCGTCGAGCACCAGCCCACCACCACGGAGTCCGCCCAGTGAGCCCCCGCCCGAAGATCCTCGTCGCCGAGAAGATCGGCGACTCCGGCGTCAATCTGCTGCAGGAGCACTTCGACGTCGACCTCGGCGTCGGCTGGGACCGGGACGAGCTGGCCCAGAAGATCGGCGGCTACGACGGGATCCTCATCCGCTCGGCCACCAAGCTCGACGCCGAGATGCTCGAGCACGCCACCAACCTCAAGGCGGTCGGCCGCGCCGGCGTCGGCGTCGACAACGTCGACGTCCCCGTCGCCACCAAGCGCGGCATCATCGTCGCCAACGCCCCGCAGTCCAACGTGGTGACGGCCGCCGAGCACACGATGGCGCTGCTGCTGGCCATGGCCCGCAACGTGCCGCAGGCGCACGGCGCGCTGAAGGAGGGGCGGTGGGATCGGTCCGAGTACTCCGGGGTCGAGCTCATGGACAAGACCCTGGGCATCCTGGGCTTCGGTCGCATCGGCCAGCTCGTCGCCCAGCGCGCGCAGGGCTTCGGCATGCGCGTCCTGGCCTACGACCCGTTCGTCGGCGCGGAGAAGTACCGCGATCTCGGCGTCGAGAAGGCCGAGTCGTCGGAGGACGTCTACGCCCAGGCGGACTTCATCACCGTGCACCTGCCCAAGACCCCCGAGACCGAGGGCTGGCTCAACGCCGCCGCGTTCGCGCAGATGAAGGACGGCGTGCGCATCCTCAACGTCGCCCGCGGCCCGCTCATCGTCGAGTCGGATCTTGAGGCCGCGCTCACCTCGGGCAAGGTCGGCGGCGCCGCCCTGGACGTGTTCAGCAGCGCGCCGATGACCGAGAGCCGGCTGTTCGCCTACCCCATTGTCATCGACACCCCGCACGGGGGCGCCCCGATCGCCGAGGCGACCGACCGCGCCGGCTACCAGGCCGCCGAGCAGGTGGTCGCCGCCCTCACCGGCGGCACCGTGACGAGTGCCGTCAACGTCCCGGCGATCGCGTCGGAGGACATGGAGGTGCTCGGGCCGTTCCTGCCGCTGTGCCGCCACCTGGGCAAGCTCGCGGTCAACCTCGCCGCCGGCTCGATCGACCGCATCGAGGTCTCGTTCATGGGCCGCGTCGCCGAGCGCGACACCCGGGCGCTGACCACCGCCGTGCTGCTCGGCGCGCTGGCCGGCCACACCGAGGACGAGGTCAACGCCGTCAACGCGCCGTCGCTGGCCGAGGAGCGCGGCATCGACATCGTCGAGTCCAAGAGCACCACCGCTCGCGACTTCGCCGACCTGGTGCGGGTGACCGTCGTGTCAGGCGAGGACCGAAGCTCCGTGGTCGGCACCGTGGTGGGCCACCGCAACCGTCCGCATCTCCTGGAGGCGTGGGGCCAGCGCTTCAACCTCCAGCTGGAGGACCACTTCGCGATCTTCCGCTACCAGGACGTCCCCGGCATGATCGGCAAGGTCGGGACGATCTTCGGCGAGCACGGGGTCAACATCAACGGCTCCGCCGTCGGTCGCGTGCCGGACGACAAGGACCGCGGCCTGGCCGCGATGGTCGTGACGACCGACGAGGCGGTGCCGCGTGCCGTCATCGACGAGATCGTCGCGCTGGACGCCATCGCCGACGGCCGCGCTGTCGACCTGTAGACGACACCGCGTCCGCTGCTTGCGTTTCCTCCTCCCACCCGCATAAGGTGTGCCCGCCGGTCCAAAGCGAGGAAACGAGGAACAGGTGGAGGCAGCATCGGTACCAGCGCCGACCGTCAAGATCGACGGGGACAAACCCGGCGAGAAGGGCCTGAAGACCGGGGCTCTCGGCTTCGCCTCCAGTGTCGTCATCGGGGTCGCCTCGACGGCGCCCGGCTACTCGCTCGCCTCCGTGCTGGGGCTCGTGGTGGCCGTGGCCGGCATCGGCGTCTACGCCCCGGCCGTCCTCATCGTCGCCTTCCTGCCGATGCTCTTCATCGCGGCGTCGTACTACTACATGAACCGCGCCGACCCGGACTGCGGCACCACGTTCAGCTGGGTGACCCGCGGCATGGGGCCCTGGTGGGGCTGGATCGGCGGCTGGGCCATCATCGTGGCCGACATCATCGTCATGGCCAACCTCGCCCAGGTGGCCGGGCTCTACAGCTTCCTGCTCTTCGGCGTCCACGACCCGTCGACGGGCCTGGTGACCCTGATCGGCGTCATCTGGATCGCGGTCATGACCGTGATCTGCGTGGTCGGCATCGAGCTGAGCGCCCGCACCCAGATCGGCCTGCTCAGCGCCGAGCTTCTCACCCTCGCCCTCTTCGCCGTCGTCGCCCTGGTGAAGGTCTACACCGGCGACGCGCTCCCGGGCGCGCTGCACGTCGACATCTCGTGGTTCAACCCGTTCGAGATCAGCAGCGTCAAGGCGCTCGTCGCGGGCCTGTTGCTGGCGGTCTTCATCTACTGGGGCTGGGATTCCACCGTCACCGTCAACGAGGAGACCGAGGACTCCGACACCACCCCGGGGCGCGCGGCGGTCGCGTCCACGTTCATCCTCGTGCTCATCTACGTCCTCGTCGCGGTCGCGGCGATCGCCTACGCCGGGCCCGCCCTGCTCGGCGACCCGGAGAACGCCGACGACGTGCTCGGCGTCCTGGCCGGCTCGGTGTTCGGCAGCGACACCCTCGGGAAGATCGTGATCATCGCGGTCCTCACATCGGCGGCCGCGTCGACGCAGACCACGATCCTGCCGACCTCCCGCACGGCCCTGTCGATGGCCCGCGCCAAGGCCATCCCCGAGACGTTCGGCAAGGTCAGTCCCCGATACCTCACGCCGGATGTGGCGACGTGGTGGATGGGCGGCCTGTCGATCGCCTGGTACGTCGGCCTCACGCTGGTCAGCGAGAACATCCTGTACGACTCGATCGCCGCGCTGGGCCTGATGATCGCCTTCTACTACGGCCTCACCGGCGTGGCCTGCGTCATCTACTACCGCCGCGAACTGCTCAAGAGCGTCAAGGCGTTCCTGTTCGTGGGCGTCGCGCCGATGATCGGGGCGATCACGCTCTTCTATCTGCTGGGGAAGTCGATCTCCGACCTCACCGATCCGGCCAACGGCGAGTCCGGCGACGCCTGGCTCGGGGTGGCGCCGCCGCTCGTCATCGGCGTCGGGTTCATGATCTTCGGTGGCTTCCTGATGGTGTTCTGGTACCTGGCCGGGAACAAGGCGTTCTTTGCCCGAAAGCCCGAAACAGCCGACCCGGAGATCCTCCATGCCTCCGGCGCCACCCCTGGAGGTGCGTGACATGTCCGCGATCGTCGTCGGATACGACGGGACGGAGGGCGCCCGCGTCGCCCTCGATCAGGCCACGGCGCTCGCCAAGGCGCACGGGATCGGTGTGCATATCGTGTTCGTCTACGACCGCGTGGTGATCGGCGGCGAGAACCGCGATCTGGACCAGGTCGTCAACGAGCGGGCCCAGACGGTGCTGGCCGAGGGTCTGGCCCACGCCCTGGAGTCGCAGGTCCCCGCGGACACCGAGTTCGTGGAGGGCACGCCGGCCCAGGCCCTCGTCGACGCCGCCGATCGGTTGGACGCGCCCTACATCGTGGTGGGGTCCTACGGCGAGCGCCCGCTGAAGGGCGCGCTCGTCGGCGCCACCCCGCACAAGCTGTTGTGGCTCAGCGATCGCCCCGTCGTCGTCGTGCGACTCTCCGACGACGACTGATCCGGTCACCAGTGAGACAGGCAACCCAGCCGTGAGCATCGTCATCGACGGTAGGGTGAGCTGATGGCCGACGGTCCGGACATTTCGCTGCGCGGCGTGACCAAGCGCTTCGGCGCTCTGAAGGCGGTCGATGACCTCACGCTGGAAGTTCCCCGGGGCAGCTTCTTCGCCCTGCTCGGGCCCTCGGGCTGCGGGAAGACGACGACCCTGCGCATGATCGGCGGATTCGAGGAGCCCACCGAGGGCGTGATCGAACTCGGGGGCGCCGACGTGACCAACGTCCCGCCCCACAAGCGGGACGTCAACACCGTCTTCCAGAGCTATGCGCTCTTCCCGCACCTGTCGGTGGAGGACAACATCGGCTTCGGCCTGGCCCGCAAGCGGGCACCCCGGGCGCAGGCCCGCCAGCGGGTGGCCGAGGTCATCGAGCTCGTGCAGCTCGGCGGTCTGGCCCGGCGCCGTCCGGCCCAGCTCTCCGGCGGGCAGCAGCAGCGGGTGGCGTTGGCCCGGGCGCTGGTCAACAAGCCCCGGGCGCTCCTGCTGGACGAGCCGCTCGGCGCGCTCGACCTGCGCCTGCGCAAGCAGCTGCAGCTGGAGCTCAGTCACATCCAGCAGGAGGTCGGCATCACGTTCGTGCACGTGACGCACGACCAGGAGGAGGCGATGACCATGGCGGACACCATCGCCGTGATGAAGGACGGCCGGATCGACCAGCTCGGCGGTCCCGCCGAGCTGTACGACCACCCCCGCACCGAGTTCGTGGCCAACTTCCTCGGCTCGTCCAACCTCATCGACGCCGTCGCCACGGGCGCCGACGGCGACCGTGCCACCTTCGAGGTGGACGGCGGCGCGACGGTCCGCGCGCGCACCGTGCACGCCGTCGACGGCCCCGTGCGGGTCGGCGTGCGACCCGAGAAGCTGACCCTGGAGCCCGCCGAGGGCGCACCCGCCCTGGCACCCGGGCGCAATGTCCTGAACGGTACGGTCGCCGAGGCCAGCTTCCTCGGCGCGTCCACCCGGTACGCCATGCGCACGGCGGGCGGCGCCGAACTCGAGATCTTCGTCCAGAACGCCGGCAGCGCCGTCCAGCACATCGGTCCCGGGCTCGCGGTACGCGCGTCCTGGGATCCCGAGCACACATTCGTCGTCGCCAAGGAGGCATGAGATGTCCCGTGAGGAACCACTCGACCTGTTCTTCGAGCGCATGGTGGAGGGGGAGCCGATCTCCCGCCGTGCGGTCCTGCAGCGGATGGCCGCCGCCGGGGTGGTCCTGGGCGGGGCGAGTTCGTTCCTGGCCGCGTGCGGGGGCGTCTCCGGCACGGAGACGAAGACGACGGACACGGCGGCCGTGGCGGCCGTGAACCACCCGAAGACGGCCATCGGGACGATGGTCTTCTCCAACTGGCCGCTGTACATCGACCGCAAGGTCATCAAGCCGTGGCAGAAGGCCAACGACGCCAGGCTCAAGTACATCGAGGACATCAACGACAACGACGAGTTCTTCGCCAAGGTCCGCCAGCAGCTGGAGGCGGGGGAGAGCATCGATCGCGACCTCGTCGCGCTGACCGACTGGATGGCCGGCCGGTGGATCGAGCTCGGGTACGTCGAGCCGGTCGACAAGAAGAACGTGCCCAACCGGGTCAACCTGCAGGACAGCCTCGCCCACCCGCCGTTCGACAAGAACCGCGACTTCACGCTGCCGTGGCAGGCCGGAATCACGGCCATCGGCTACAACCCCAAGAAGACCGGGCGTGAGATCACCACCGTCAACGACCTGTTCGACCCGAAGTTCAAGGGCCGGGTGAGCATGCTGACCGAGTGGCGCGACTCGGCCGGGCTCGTCCTGCTGGGTGACGGCAAGAACCCGACGACGGCCACCAAGGACGACTACATGGCCGCGATCGACAAGATCGACCAGGAGAACAGGAAGGGCCAGATCCGCCGCTTCACCGGGAACGACTACACCAAGGATCTGGCGGCCGGGAACCTGTGGGCGTGCGTGGCGTGGTCCGGCGATCTCGTGCAGCTGCGGGCCGACAACCCCGACCTGCAGTTCGTGGTGCCCGGCGAGGGCGCCATGAGCTGGTCGGACAACATGATGATCCCGCAGAAGGCCAAGACGCCCTACGGTGCCGAGACGTTCATGAACTACGTCTACGACCCCCAGGTCGCGGCGACGATCGCGGCCTACGTCAACTACTTCTGCCCGGTCAAGGGGGCCCGGGAGGTCCTGGCCAAGCGGGATCCGAAGCTGGCGCAGGACCCGCTGATCTTCCCCGACGCCAAGGTGCTCTCGCAGCTGCATCCGTACCCGTCGCTGGGCGCGGCCGCCGAGCGGGAGCTGACCGCCGAGATGGCGAAGGTCACCGGGGCGTGATGAGCCTGCGCCGGCGGCGCACCCTGTTGCCGCTGGCGTTCCTGGCGCCGGGTCTCGTCTGGCTGATCGTCTTCTACGCCATCCCCATCGTCACCCAGCTGTGGGTGTCGCTGCAGACCGGCAACGCCGACGACGGGTTCAGCCAGTCCTGGCACTGGGGCGTGTATCCCGACGTGGTCTCGGAGTACCAGGACCAGCTGTGGCGGTCGCTGGGCTACGCGGCATCGGCCACGCTCCTGTGCCTGATCATCGCCTTTCCGCTCGCCTACTTCATCGCGTTCAAGGCGGGACGGTGGAAGAACCTCTTC
The DNA here is from genome assembly GCA_964642225.1 of uncultured Solirubrobacteraceae bacterium. Taxonomy (GTDB): domain Bacteria; phylum Actinomycetota; class Thermoleophilia; order Solirubrobacterales; family Solirubrobacteraceae; genus JBBQCW01. Next base: position 8,617 of record CAZXNX010000014.1, read on the forward strand.
CTGCTGTTGGTGATCCTGCCGTTCTTCACCAGCCTCATCGTCCGGACCGTCGCGTGGCAGACGCTGCTCACCGACGACGGCTGGGTCGTCCACACCATGCAGAACATCGGCCTGCTGCCGCCGGACGGCCGGCTGCTCGCCACGCGCACCGCGGTGATCGCCGGCATCACCTACAACTTCCTGCCGTTCATGGTGCTGCCGCTGTACGCATCGCTGGAGCGGCTGGATCGGCGGCTCATCGAGGCGGCCACCGACCTCTACGCCAGCCGCCTTTCGTCGTTTCGGCGTGTGACGCTGCCGCTGGCGGCGCCCGGCATCTTCGCCGGCGTGCTGCTGACCTTCATCCCGGCGCTCGGGGACTACATCAACGCCCAGTTGCTCGGCTCGTCGCAGCAGTACATGATCGGCAACGTCATCCAGGGCCAGTACCTGGTCGTGCGCGACTATCCGACCGCGGCGGCATTGTCGTTCGTGCTGATGGTCGTGATCCTCGTGTTCATCGGGATCGCCGCCAAGCTCGTGGGCGGCCGGACCCTGCGGGAGGCCGCCGCATGAGGACGACGGCCGACCGTGTGCGGGACATCGGCATCCGGGTGTGGGCCATCCTCGCGGTGGTCTTCCTGTTCGTGCCGATCTTCGTGATCGTCCTGTTCTCGTTCAACGACAACAGGGGCCGCTTCAACTTCACCTGGCAGGGGTTCACGCTCCGCCACTGGGAGCATCCGTTCGCCGTCGAGGGACTCCAGGAGGCGCTCACGAACTCGCTCGTCATCGCCGCCTTGACCACGCTGATTGCGGTGGTGTTCGGGACGCTCATGGCGCTGGCCCTGGTCCGCCACGAGTTCCGCGGCCGGAGCGCCACCAGCGCGCTCGTGTTCCTGCCGCTCGCGACCCCGGAGGTGGTGCTCGGCGCCGCCCTGCTCGGGTGGTTCCTGACGATCAGCGTGTCGACCGGCTTCGTGACGATCCTCATCGCCCACGTGATGTTCACGCTCGGTTTCGTGGTTGTGACGGTGCGCGCGCGGCTGGAGGGGATGGACCTGCACATCGAGGAGGCCGCGCAGGATCTGGGCGCTGGAGCGATCACGACGTTGCGCAAGATCACGTTGCCGATGATCGCCCCCGGGGTGGCGTCGGCCGGGCTGCTGGCCTTCGCGATCTCGATCGACGACTTCGTGGTCACCAACTTCAACGCGGGGCAGACGATCACGTTCCCGCTGTTCGTCTACGGCGCCTCCCGTCAGGGCGTGCCGCCGCAGGTCAACGTGCTGGCGACCGCCCTGCTGGTGATCGTGATCGCCCTGATGTTCGTGGTCCTCGCGTTCCAGCGCCGGGCCGCGCGGGCCGATGCGGCCGTCGCGCCCGAGCCCAGCGCGGCCCCCTCCACCTGACACGCTGTCAAGCCGAGGTGCGGTCGCGGTAGGCTCGCTCCATGCGCGCCATCGTGATCACGAAGAAGGGTCCGCCGGAGGTGCTCCAGGTCCAGGAGCGTCCCTCGCCGGTCGTCGGCCCCGGACAGGTCCGGATCGGCGTGGCCGCCGCCGGAGTCAATTTTGCCGACACGATGGCCCGTGTCGGCCTGTACGAGGATGCCCCGCCGCTGCCCGCGGTGGTCGGGTACGAGGTGGCGGGCACGGTGCTGGAGCTCGGCCCCGGGGTGGACGCGGCCGTCGTCCCCCCGGGCTCGCGGGTGATGGCGGGCACGCGCTTCGGCGGCTACGCCGAGGAGGTCGTCGTCGGCGTCGGCGACGTCATCCCGCTGCCCGACGCGCTGTCGTTCGAGCAGGGTGCCGCGATCCCCGTCAACTACTCGACCGCGTGGGCCGGCCTGCTCGGGTACGGCAGCCTGCGTCCGGGCGAGCGCGTGCTCATCCAGGCCGCCGCGGGCGGCGTCGGCATCGCCGCCACGCAGATCGCGGTCCAGGCCGGGGCCGAGGTATGGGGCACCGCCTCGCCCGCCAAGCACGATGCGATCCGCGCCCAGGGCGTGGCCCACGCCATCGACTACACCCAGGAGGGCTGGGAGAAGGACGTCCCGCCCATCGACCTGATCATGGACGCCATCGGCGGCGCGTCGTTCCGGCGCAGCTACGACCTGCTGCGCCCCGGTGGCCGGCTGGTGGCCTTCGGGGCTTCCAGCGTGCTGCAGGGGGAGACGCGCAACCTGCTCAAGGCCGGCCCGCAGGCGTTGCGCATGATGCGCGGCTTCGACCTCATCAAGCAGATGGGCGAGTCCAAGGCGGTCATCGGCCTCAACATGCTGCGGCTGTGGGACGACCGCGGGAGCTTGGAGCCGTGGATCGCCCCGCTGCAGGAGATGCTCGCCGACGGGACCCTGCAGCCGGTGGTCTCCGACGTCGTGCGCTTCGCGGACGCCCCCGAGGCGCACCGGATCATCGCCGAGCGCCGCAACGTCGGGAAGGTCGTGCTCGTCCCCTGATCGCGTGTCGTGGCCGTTTGGCGCTCGTCTCCGCGGTTGCTACGCTAGGAGGCGACGTGTCCTTCCTGCTCGACCTCCGACTTCTTCTCCTCCCCCCTCGGGGGGAATAGCGCGTGGCGGCCGCATGTAGCCGCAAACCACCGAGAAGAGTCCGACGGTTCGAGCCACTGAAGAGGAAGAAGACACCATGAGCCCCATCCCGAACGATCCCGATCAGGTCCTGATCTTCGACACGACCCTGCGGGACGGCGAGCAGTCGCCGGGGATCTCGCTGAACACCAGCGAGAAGCTGGAGATCGCCCACCAGCTCGCCCGCCTGAAGGTCGACGTCATCGAGGCAGGCTTCCCGATCGCCTCACCCGGCGACTTCGAGGCGGTCCAGGCCATCGCCCGCGAGGTCAGCGGCCCCGTCATCGCCGGACTCGCCCGGGCGAACTCGGCCGACGTGGATCGTGCATGGGAGGCGGTCCGCGACGCGGAGCGACCTCGGATCCACACGTTCGTCTCCACGTCCGACATCCACATCGAGCACCAGCTGCAGTCCACGCGCGACGACGTCAAGGGCTTGGCCCGGGCGTCGGTGGCCCAGGCCAGGGCGCTGTGCGACGACGTCGAGTTCTCGCCGATGGACGCCACCCGCGCCGACATCGCCTTCACGGCCGAGGTCGTGCAGATCGCCATCGACGAGGGCGCCACCACCATCAACATCCCCGACACCGTCGGGTACACGATGCCCCACGAGTACACGGCCTACCTGACCGAGCTCTACGAGCGCGCCCCCGGGCTGCGCGACGTGGTGCTGTCGGTGCACTGTCACGACGACCTGGGCCTGGCCGTGGCCAACTCGTTCGCGGGGGTGCTGGCGGGCGCCCGCCAGGTGGAGTGCGCGATCAACGGCATCGGAGAACGCGCGGGCAACGCCTCCCTGGAGGAGATCGTGATGCTCCTCAAGACGCGGCAGGCCGACATCGGGCTGCACACCGGGGTGGAGACGACGGAGATCGCCCGCTCCAGCCGCCTCGTCTCCCGGCTGACCGGCTACGCCGTGCAGCCCAACAAGGCGATCGTGGGGCGCAACGCGTTCGCCCACGAGTCCGGGATCCATCAGGACGGCGTGCTGAAGGAGCGCACCACCTACGAGATCATGGACGCCACCACCATCGGCCTGGAGTCCAACTCCCTGGTGCTGGGCAAGCACTCCGGCCGCGCGGCGCTACGCGATGCCCTGGAGGAGATGGGCTATACGGTCGACGGCCAGACGCTCAACACCGCCTTCAAGCGGTTCAAGGACATCGCCGACAAGAAGAAGCAGGTCACCGCGATGGACCTGGAGGCGCTCGTCACCGACGAGCTGCGCGAGGAGACGGCCGACTACGCCATCGAGTGGTTCGACGTCGAGGCGTCGTCCCGCCGGCCCCCGCACGCGACGGTCGCGGTGCGGCTGCCCGACGGTACGGTCTCGGAGGGCACGTTCACCGGCGACGGCCCGATCGACGCGGTGTTCCACGCCATCAATGCCGCCACCGGGGTCGACGCCCGCCTGCGCGAGTACCGCGTGGACGCCGTCAGCGAGGGGCAGGACGCCCTCGGCGAGGTGTCGGTCGTGCTGGAGCTCGACGGCGTGACCTCCAGCGGGCAGGGCGTGTCGACCGACGTGGTCGACGCCTCCAGCCGGGCCTACGCGCGCGCCCTCGGGGTGGCGGTGCGCCGGGCGCACGAGGGCGAGCAGCCCAAGCCCAAGCCCGAGCAGCCCGAGCCGGTCGCCGCGCCCACCACCTGACGCCGACCGCCACGCCCGCGGGTCTGCGGATCCGCGGGTAGGGTCGGACCATGCCCACCTACACGAAGCGCAACATGATGGACCTCGACGACCTCGCCGCAGGGCGCATGGAGGGGCTGCAGGCCCGCTTCGCCCGGTCGGCCATGGAGTTCGAGCAGTTCGGCGTCACCCACTTCCGGGTGGGCCCGGGCGTGCGCGCGCCGTTCGGTCACCGGCATGCCGTGCAGGAGGAGGCGTACCTCGTTCTGTCCGGATCCGGCCGCCTGCGCGTGGAGGACGAGATCCTCGAGCTCGCGCCGCTCGACCTGGTCCGCGTGGTGCCGGAGGCCGTCCGCGGCTTCGAGGGCGGGCCGGAGGGAATGGATCTTCTGGCGATCGGCGGCACCCGCCCCGAGGACGGCGACGGCGAGATGGTGCAGGACTGGTGGACCGACTGACCTGACGGGTCCCACCGGCGTCGCGGTCGGCTAGCCGTTGCTGCGGAAGCCGAGCTTCCCCGAACCTGCGTCGAAGAGGTAGTCGTGCTGCGAGATCTGGCACGGTGCCGCTTGACGCGGGCGGTACCGTTGTCGTGTGCGATGCACGCGATTGTTTCTTATTGGTACACTCGCTGTGTGTGCGGCGGCCCCGGCAACGGCCGGGGCGGCGGTCGATTTCCAGCGCGAGGATCTGGCCGCGGGCGGGAATGTCACCGAGATCGGGATCGGCGACCTGGACGGCCAGCATGGCCCCGACATCGTCACGGCGCTGTACGCCGGCGGCATCTCGGTCCGCCTCAACAACGGTGACGGCACGTTCGCCGCGCCCGTCGTGTATCCGACCGCCGGGTGCGCACCGGTCGATCTCGCGCTGGGGGACGTGACCGGAGACGGCACGGACCTGTACGCCGACGGCAAGCTCGACGTGGCCGTGGCCTGCGACAACGCCCAGATCGGCCGGATGGCCGGTGACGGAGCGGGACACTTGGGTGCCTTCACGCAGCGCTCCGGCGCCACGATCGGCAACTCGGGGAGCTCCTTCCTGTCCGACCACATCGCGCTGGTTCGCTGGCGCGCGCCGGGGCTGCCGCCGGTGCTGCTGTTCCAGGTCTTCGCGTACGACTTCTCGGCCTTCCGGAACTTCCCCACCCTGTGTACGAGCTGGGACTGGACGACGGGGGAGGCCTGCCAGGCCAGCTCGGCCGACGCGCCCCACGTGTTCGGCGGCCCGATCGTCATCGGCGACGTCAACGGCGTGAACCTCGAGGAGGTCGTGGGGGTCGGCGGCCCCGAGGGTTTGCAGATCCTGGGCGTCGACGGTGGTTCGTACTCATGGGCCGACCGCCAGTTCGGTGCGACCGCCCCGAGCGGCGCCCCCTCGGTCGCTGTCGGCGACCTCGCCGCCGATGGGTTCCCCGACATCGTCACCTCCTCGAGCAACAGCTCGTTCGGGAAGATCAACGTGCTGCACGGCGACAGCAGCGGCCTTCCGGCGCAGGCGCCGGACACCGTGCCGTCGGTCCCCGGGCTGTCGAAGGTTGCCATCGGCGACTTCGATGGCGACGGCAGGGGCGACGTGCTCGGCGCCACCGGCTACGGGCGCGCGGTCGTGCTCTCCGGCGATGTCGACGGCCATCTCGGGTTGCCGCAAAACGTCCCGCTGGTCGGCTTCGGCAACCCGGCCTACGCGTCCAGTGTGCTGCTGGCGACCGCCGACCTCGACGGCAACGGTAGCTCGGATGCTGTCGTGGTCGATCGGGGAAGCCAGGTGGTGCAGGTCCTGCGCAACGGGAACGGCGGTGTCCCGCCCCCGCCCGTGGTGCCGCCCGGCCCGGGGCCGATCCCGAATCCCCCGACCACTCCTCCGTCTCCGCTCCCGCTCCCGCCCTCGCCCGCGCCGAAGCCCCCGCTCTCCGGGCTGTCGGGCCTCAAGCGCACCGTCACGGCCGACGCCAAGGGCGGCCTGCTCCTGGGGGCGGCCACCAACCCGCCCACGAAGACCCTCGTGCTGGTTCTGACCGTCCCCGGCTCGTCCAAGCGCGCCGTGGTCGCCAAGACGCGCAGGCCGAAGCCGAAGACCATCGCCACGGCGACCATCAGGATCCCGGCGAACGCCAAGCGCTCCCTGATCCTGCGCCTGGGGGCCACGGGCAAGACCGCCCTCAAGCGTCACACCAGCGTCAAGGCGACGCTGACCATCAAGGCGACCGGCACCGACGGCAAGAGCGCGAGCACCACGCGGAAGCTCACGATCAAGCGAGCGACCAGACGCCACTGACGTCGAGCCCCACATTGGGCTCGAGGGTCGAGGCAGATGGGGGGATGGACACGACAGTCGGACGAATACGGGTGTACGTGATAACATACGCGCCGCGATGTCGACCACCGACACCACCGACCCGCAGATCCAGATCGGCCCCCGCGTGAAGGCGCTGCGCGAGGCCATGGACCTGTCGCTGCGCGACCTCTCCGAGCGCAGCGGCGTCAGCGCGCCCATGCTCAGCCAGGTCGAGCGCGGCGAGACAAGCCCGACGTTGGCCGTCGCCACTCGCATCGCCGCCGGGCTGGACCTGCGCCTGTCGCAGCTGCTGCGCCTGGACGAGTCCGGCTCCGTCACCGTCGTGCGGGGCGCGGAGCGCCGGCGCGGCGGCAGCGCGCGCTCCGGCCACACCTTCGAGATCCTCACGGCGCCCCTGCCCGGCCAGCGCGTGGAGCTGTCCCGTCACGTCCTGGCGTCCGGCGCCCAGACCGGGGGACCGGGCGACGCGCCCATGCACGAGCCCGGCAGCCGCGAGATCGCCCTCGTCCAGCAGGGCGATGTCGTCCTGCACATCGACGGCGCCGAGCACCCGCTCGCCGAGGGAGACTGCGTGACGTTCGACGCCGACCTGACCCACCACTTCGAGAACCCCGGGCCCGGAGACGCGGCGCTGCTCGCCGTCGTCAGCGCGGGCCTGCGGCGCAGTTAGCCCACCACAGGAGACGCCACACATGCCGACGACCCTCTTCGACAAGATCTGGGCCGCCCACGAGGTGGGCCGGCCGGGCACCAATCTGCTCTACATCGACCTGCACCTCGTGCATGAGGTCACCAGCCCGCAGGCGTTCGACGGGCTGCGGCTCGCCGAGCGGCCGGTGCGCCGGCCCGACCGCACCCTGGCCACCGCCGACCACAACGTGCCGACCGACGGCACGCCGGTCGCGGCGCGGATCAAGAACGAGCTCAGCCGCGTGCAGGTCCAGACGCTGGAGCGCAACTGCGAGGAGTTCGGCGTTCCCGTCTACTCGTTGGGGCACGAGAACCAGGGCATCGTCCACGTCATCGGGCCGGAACTGGGCGTCACCCAGCCCGGCATGACCATCGTCTGCGGTGACAGCCACACCGCCACCCACGGCGCGTTCGGCGCGCTCGCCTTCGGGATCGGCACCAGCGAGGTCGAGCACGTGCTCGCCACCCAGACGCTGGTGCAGCCCAAGCCCAAGTCCATGCGCATCCGCTACGAGGGCACGCCCGGCTTCGGCGTGACCGCCAAGGACCTGATCCTCGCCACCATCGGCCAGATGGGCGTCGAGGGCGCCGTCGGCCACGTGGTCGAGTTCTCCGGGCCCGCCATCGAGGCCCTCTCGATGGAGGGCCGCATGACGATCTGCAACATGACGATCGAGGGTGGCGGCCGCGCGGGGATGATCGCCCCGGACCAGACCACCTTCGACTTCGTCGAGGGCAAGGCCGGCGCGCCCAAGGGCGCCGACTGGGACGCCGCGCTGGCGTACTGGAAGACGCTGAAGACCGACGAGGGGGCCACGTTCGACCGCGAGATCGTCGTCGACGTCGACAACCTCAGCCCGATGGTCACCTGGGGCACCAACCCCGAGATGGTCGTGGGCGTCACCGATCTGGTTCCGCAGCCCCGGAGCGACGGCGACCACCGGGCCCTGGCGTACATGGGCCTGGAGGCCGGCATGCCCATCCAGGACATCCAGCTCGACCGCGTGTTCATCGGGTCGTGCACCAACTCCCGCATCGGGGACCTGCGGGCCGCGGCCG